>VHCZ01000272.1 GCA_016871535.1 Verrucomicrobiota bacterium | reverse complement strand
GCTAACGCCTCAACAACTCGCGTTGGATTTATGTTTGGAACCATTCAAAGAAAAATGAACGCGCCGGACAAATCTGCAAAAACGCCCAATATTTCATCTTTTCGCAAATCAATTTCCTAACACCCTCTGCAACCGCTTCCGATTATGCCCGCGGTAGAAATCGACGTAAACTACGTGGCCCATCTGGCGCGCATCGCCATCTCGCCGGAAGAAGCGGAGAAACTCGGCGCTCAGGTCGGGCAGATCCTGGCTTACATGGAGAAACTCAATCAACTGGACGTCAGCCAGGTCGAACCGACAGCCCATGCGTTCCCGCTCGTGAATGTGACGCGTCCCGACGAAGTCATGGCTTCGCTGCCCAACGAAGAAGCCTTGCGCAACGCTCCGGCCAGCGCCAACGGCCTCTTCGCCGTGCCGAAGATTGTCGAATAGGCGTGCGCTCCATGAAGTTCTTGTTCGGTGTCCAGCCTTTAGGCTGTCCTGTGTGGAACACGCTAAAGCGTGGACACCCAGCGAGCATCGGGTCATGGTGCCAACGTGCGAGCTTTTGGAGTGTGCGAGTCCTCTGCGCTCCCTACACGCGATTCTCCCGTCTAGAATCCCAACGGGATTCCGTCCCAAAGCCCAGGGTTGCGAGGAACGAGCTACCCTGGGGAATTGGAGGGAGATGCGCCAAACCCCAACGGGGTTGCGCCTTCGTTCTATCGGAGAGACGCAACCCCGTTTGGGGTTGGTTCCACCTCCCACATTCTGCCCAGGGTAGCTCGTTCCTCGCAACCCTGGGCTGGAGGACACAATCCCTTTGGGATTGGGGACAGCAGGCTTCAGATCCGTACAAGGAGCAGAATCTTCTGAGGCTTTCGATCCGCCCTCTGATCCAAAAGCGGCAGAAGACTGCCGCAGTCCAAAATGCTGCCGAATGGATCATCACCCTCTTCGGATGATCGCCCATGCCAAACCGCTTAACCATTTCTGAACTGAGCGTCCAACTGGCCCGGCGCGAAATCTCCGCTCGCGAAGCCGTCCAAGCTTGCCTGAGCCGGATTCAAGCGACCGACGGCCAGATCAAGGCTTTCCTCAGTTGCGACGAGACGGATGCTCTCGCGCAAGCCGACGCTGCCGATGCCGCGATTGCCAAAGGCGCAACGCACGCGCAGCAACCTCTGCTGGGCGTTCCCGTTGCTCTGAAAGATGTGATCGCGGTCAAGAACCAGCCTTTGAACTGCGGCTCCAAAATCCTTGGCCAGTACGTCTCCCCGTTCGACGCGACCGCGGTGGAAAAACTCAAAGCCGCCGGGGCCATCGTGTTTGGGCGGCTGAACATGGACGAGTTCGCCATGGGCAGCTCCACGGAGAATTCGGGTTTTCAAGTGACTCGGAATCCGTGGGACTTGACGCGCATCCCGGGCGGCTCTTCCGGAGGCGCCGCGGCTGCCGTGGCTGCCGACCAATGCCTGGCTGCGTTCGGTTCGGATACCGGCGGTTCGATCCGCCAGCCCGCCGCGCTTTGCGGATGCGTTGGCGTCAAGCCCACTTACGGAAGGGTCTCGAGATACGGTTTGGTGGCGTACGCATCGTCGCTCGATCAAATCGGCCCGTTGGCGAAATCGGTCCGGGACGCCGCGTTGTTGCTGCGCACGATTGCCGGGCATGATCGGAGAGATTCGACCACGATTCCGGAGCCGGTTCCGGATTACGCCGCAAGATTGAACGGGGACATCAAAAGTCTCAAGCTCGGCTTGCCCAAGGAATACATGGTGGGCGGCCTGGATCCGGAAGTGGAGCAAGCCATCCGCTCCGCCGTCCAGCAACTCCAGAAGCTGGGCGCTGAAGTCACGGAGATTTCCTTGCCGCACACGGAATACGCGGTCGCGACCTACTACATCATCGCCACCGCCGAAGCCAGCGCCAACCTCGCGCGCTTTGACGGCATCCGCTATGGACTCCGCGTGGAAGGGAAGGACCCGATCGAGCTTTATTCGCGGACGCGCGGCGCGGGGTTTGGCGCGGAGATCAAGCGGCGGATTATTCTGGGCACCTACGTTCTCAGCAGCGGCTATTACGATGCGTATTATCTGCGCGCGCAGAAAATCCGGACGCTCATTCGGCAGGATTTCCTCAAAGCGTTCGAGAAGGTCGATGCCATCGTGACGCCCACCTCGCCGACCGCAGCCTTCAAGATTGGCGAAAAGGCCGACGACCCGCTGCAAATGTATCTCATCGACATCTTCACGATCTCGGCAAACCTGGCGGGCATTTGCGGGATAAGCGTGCCTTGCGGTTTCACGAAAAACCCGAAACTGCCGATCGGCCTCCAACTGCTCGGCAAACATCTCGGCGAGGAAACGATCCTCCGCATCGCCCATGCCTACGAGCAGACCACGAGCTGGCATCGGGAGAAGCCGGAGTTTAGTGCGCGCTGAGATTTGAGGGGCCGGACGAGTTCAGTAACGGCGGTCGAACTCAACAGGAGCAAACGGAGATAACGGAGAGCGGGGCGCAAATCCGAGACGAATCCATCCAAAGGACGAATAATCTGAAAGGGATCGTGAGTTGGTTTTGAGGTTTTAATGCTTTGGGGATTTCGGCATTTGTCTCGGTTGTCAGATTGTCGAGATTCAAATTTGAGAACCTCAGAGGCCCTCGCTCACCGTTCATTGTGTTTTCTCCGTTGGCTCTGTTTTCTCCTGTGAGAAATCCAAGTCGAGAGGTTTTGATTGCCCAACAATCAACACGGTTGATGCCCCCAGTCGTTTTCCTTCAGATCCTTCTCAAAAAGGGCCATCTGTTCCTCTGGAGTCAGGTTGTTGGCTGGCGGAAGGCCGGAAGTCGTGGGAACGGCCGGGGCTGAGGCGGGCGGCAACACAGGATCGGAATCAGAAGCGCTCCTCACAGGGACTTTGCTTCGGGCCGATTCTGTCTGCGGGCCGAGAGGTGGTTGTGAATCATTCATGGTCAGCTCACGTCAACACTGCTTGCACCACATTCCCCGCCACGTCCGTCAGCCGGAAATCGCGCCCGGCATAGCGATACGTCAGGCGCGTGTGATCGATTCCCATCAAGTGCAGGATCGTCGCGTGGTAGTCGTGCACGTGGACGGGATTGGAAACGATGCTCGCGCCGTATTCATCCGTTTCGCCGTAAGTGATCCCGCCCTTGACTCCGGCGCCGGCGAGCAGACAGGTAAACGCTTTGGCGTAATGATTGCGGCCCTTGCCATTGCCACCGTCCGACCAGGGCGTGCGGCCAAATTCGGTGCCAATCACCACCAGCGTTTCGTCCAGCAGGCCGCGTTGTTTCAGGTCCTTCAGCAATGCGGCAATCCCCTGGTCCACGCGGCGCGCTTTCGGGCGGTGCTGCTGCATATCCCCGTGCGCGTCCCAGTTGTCGTGCGATCCGGTATCGATTAGCTCGACGACCCGCACGCCGCGTTCGAGGAGTCGCCGCGCGATCAAGCATTGCCAGGCGAAGGATTTTTTGTCTCCGGCCGCAACGCCATACATTTTCAGAACCGATTCCGATTCGCCGGCGAGGTCGAAGACCTGCGGCGCTTCGCGCATCATGCCGACAGCGGTGTCGAAACTGCTTGTCCGCGCGCGCAGCTTCAGATCGCCGGGGCGTGCGCTGGCGTGCAGTTCGTTCACGTCCCGGAGCATGATTTGTTCGAGCTCCTGAAGTGTCACCGAGCGAGCGGGTGAACGCAGGTTGGGAATCGGATCGTCGCCGGGCTGAATGCGGACGCCTTGATGGTAAGGCGGCAAGAAATTGCTGTCCCAGACTTGCGCGCCCGCATACGGCAAATGCTCCGCCAGCACGACGAACGACGGCAAGTTCGGATTCAGCGTCCCCAGACCGAAACTGATCCATGACCCGATGCTCGGCAGCGGAATCGTGGCTGAACCGGTGTGCATGGCGAGTGTCCCCTGGAAATGCTCGACGATGTCCGTGTGCAAGGTGCGGATGACACAAAGGTCGTCGGCGACGGACTGGAGGTTCGGAAAGAGTTCGCTGATCATCAATCCCGACTGGCCGCAGGCGCCAAAAGTGAAGGGCGAGGCGAGCAAAGGAAGCGGTTTGGATTCGTCGGGACGGAGTCCAAACGCTGGAATTGGCTTGCCATGGCTCGCCTGGAGCTTCGGCTTCGGATCAAAAGTGTCCAGGTGTGAAAAGCCACCGGTCAGGAAAATGAAGAGAAGCTGTTTGGCTTTCGGCGGATAATGCGTGGGCCTGGGCGCGAGCGGTTGGCCGTCGTTGAGTTGCGCGGCCAGGGAAAGCCAGGGGTGCAAGCCAACCGCGCCAAGCGTCAGCACCGAACCGGAAAGAAATTGGCGCCGGCTAACGCTTAAGTCGCATGAGCAGTTCATGACTGTTCCCAATTATACAGTGTCATCTCGCCAGGCAAAAGGAGCGCGGACAGCCTTGTCCGCGCGTTTCTGCGGTGTTCCTTGTGCACGGATTTTCCGGATGCACAATGCTCGCCCGTTGGGATTGACCGCAATGGCTCGCAGATCCGCGAAAGGTGTAGAGTCCGCTGCCGCCGTTGGCAGCAGCGTTCACTGACGCGAGCGTGAGCCAGGAACCAGAGATCGAGATCCCGTCAATCCACATACACAAATTCATTTGCCGTAAGAAGAATCCGCGCGTAACTCGTCCAGGCGTCCAAGTCGCGGCTGGCTTCGGGCGAAGCAGTCCGAGCCAGTTCATTCTTGTAGCGTTGAAGATAGCCCACGGCCTTTTCCACTTCGGTCGGCTGCGGCAGGCGCGACCACGCCAATTCGTGCGCCTGGCGAATGCGCTCACAATCTTCCTGCGCCGACTCAAGCAAACGCCGCGCAAACGCCGCGGCCTGTTCCTGGACAAACTGGTTGTTCATCATGAACAACGCCTGCAGCGCGACCGTGGATTCCGTGCGCGTGTCGGTCGTGGTGTTCGGGTCCGGGCCGTCGAACAGCGCCAGGAAAGGATGCCGCTGAATGCGCTGGGTCATCAAATAGACGCTCCGATGATTCGATTCATAGATTGCCTTGAAGGGCGAGTGCTGCGTGAACGTCCACGTCTCCATGGACGGGAATGGGTGGGGCTGCGGGCGCTTGAGGTTCAACTGCCCGGCGACCGCGAGTGTCGCATCGCGGATCGATTCCGCATCCAGCCGGCGCCGGTCGAAGCGCCAGTAGAGTTTGTTGTCCGGGTCGCGACGCCCGTTATCTTCGGCGTGAGCGCTGGCCAACTGATAAGTCTCGGAAGTCATGATGAGCCGGTGCATCGCCTTCACAGACCAGCCGCTCTCCAGGAAGCGCCGGGCGAGATCGTCCAGAAGATCGGGATGCGTCGGCTCGTCGCCGCGCAAGCCGAAGTTGGATGGCGTGGCCACGATGCCCTTCCCGAAATGATGCTGCCAGATGCGATTCACCATCACGCGCGCCGTGAGCGGATTCTCGGGCGAGGTGAGCCATTGCGCTAATTCCAGGCGGCCGCTTGATCCTTCGGGGATAAAGAAGGGAGCAGACGCCGCGAGCACTTTGGGCGGACCGCGCTTAATGCGTGGCCCCTTGTCATCCGGGTTCCCGCGCATCTGGAGGAAGGCATCGGCGGCTTTCCCTTCACAAGCCGCATAGGCCACAGGCAGATCAGTCGGCGCGCCCGGCCGTTTCCGTTTGCGCAATTCGGCCTGGAGCGGTTTCAGTTTTTCTTGAAGCTGTTTGTTGATCTGCTCGCGGGATTGTTCGAGGGAGGCCAACTCGGCCCGAACTTCTTCAGCGCTGCCCGCCACGGATTCCAGATCGCGAATCTGCTTTTGCTTCGCCTCGATCCGCTCCTTGAGGCGGGCGATTTGCTTGGCCAATTCGCTCTCCGTCTCGGCGCGCTTGATCTCGGACTCCAGCTTCTGAAGCGACTGCTCGTAGGCGTTGAGGCGAAGCGCCGAGTCCATCGGCGGCGAAAGGGCGAGGAAGCCGCTGCGCGGGAAATTCTTGGATTGGAATTCCTCTGAACCTGCGTAGGGAAAGCGCGTGCTGTCGAAAATCCCGTAAAGCGCATAGTAATCCTCCTTCGTGACCGGATCGTATTTGTGATCGTGGCAGCGCGCGCAACGGAGCGTCAGTCCGAGGAAAGCGCGGCCCGTGGTCTCAATCGTGTCTTCGAGCGTGAGATGCCACAGCTCAAACGGCGCGGTGGCGTAGCGGCGGGAAAGCGCCAGAAAACCCGTGGCGACGACGCGCTCGGCGTATTTCTCCGGCGGCCCTTGCTTGGCCAGAATATCGCCCGCCAGTTGTTCCCGCACGAACTGGTCGTATGGCTTGTCTGCGTTGAACGAGTCGATGATGTAATCGCGGTAAAGGTGGATTTCAGGGATCGGGTAATCGGCATTGTCGCCCGCGGTGTCGGCGTAGCGCACAACATCCATCCAATGCCGGCCCCAGCGTTCGCCGTAGCGCGGCGACGCGAGCACTCGCTCCACCAATTGAGCGTAAGCGTCCGGCGAAGCATCCGCCAGGAAAGCTGCAACCTCTTCAGGACTGGGCGGCAGACCGATCAAGTCGAAGTAAACGCGCCGGATCAACGTCTGCTTATCCGCGCTGCTGACCGGGGCCAGGCCTTTCTCCTGGAGTTTGGCAATGACGAACCGGTCGATTGGATTGACGGACCAGCCTTGAGGATCGGACGGAGGGTGAACGTTTTTGATGGGCTGGAAAGCCCAGTGGCCTGGCGGTTCGGCCGAAGCCGGGCCGACGGCGAGCAAGGCTATCCAGAAGATCCGCGGGCTGCGCATGGTGTCGGTTGCAGTTGGCGACGAGTTGATTTCCATTCTTTATACCACGAGTGGAGGGGTTCCAAAAGGTACTTTTGTGCCGGGGCGATTCCGCTCTATTGCTCATTCGCGGATTCAAGTCTTCGGGCGTTCAAAACGCTTTCATGACGGGTGCGATTAAAACTGTCGGTTAACGAAGTCTTCTCCCTCTCTTCCCGAAGGGAGGAGAGGGCTGGGGAGAGGAGGTGCGTTGGCTCGCCTCTCATATTTCCAAGAAACCCCTCTCTCCAACTCTCTCCCCCTCGTTCCTCGCGGGGAGAGAGGGAAGTCAATCGGAGTCGCTGACCGACACTTTTAATCGCACCCTTTCATGACTTCATGCCTTGCGCCAAGCCCGGTCCGCTGATACGGTCAATCTTATGGATGTCGCCATGCCAGCGGGAGTTCTTCCCGACTATTTCGAGAAGCTGGAAGCCCGCATCCTGCAGGAATTCGCAGAGGGTGTCGCCACTTGGGGGCAGAGTGTTACCGCCCTGTCGCGTTGGGAACAGGAGCACCTGGTTGACAATCCTACCATGGATGATCTCGCCACGCATCGCCGCACTGTTGACCAGTCGGGAGCAGTTCCTGGATGCACTCGGTGACCGGTATCGGCAATTCCTGCGCGCTCGCCGCAAACCATCGACAATGCCTCCCAAGGCGTGATGAACCTGAACAAAACCTCCGCAGACAACTTTTTCTTTGAACGGAATTCCCCAGCGTGCGAACTCAGGAAAACCTCGTCGAGGTAATGTGCGACGTAGGACGCGCGGCGCGAGCAGCGAGTCTCTCTTGCGCGACACCGGTGCCAAAAGTACTGTTGCGCCACGCAGTCTGGAGCCGGCACACAGTCGGCAATCGAATCAACGATAGGCATTGTCGCACGCGTATGGCATTTGAGGATGATTTTGACACACTGGATAGGCTGCTTCTCGCCAAGTCCACCGATTACGAGAAGATGCATGCGACGCTTCAGGCGATCCGCCGGTTGAAGGAGTTTGCACAGATGATGAGTCCCGCCCAGGACAGGCTTTACGCATCCGTTGCACGAGGTCATCGGAAAGTGCTCGGTCATCTGGAGGTCGGGGACGTAGCAGCGGCGACGCGCGAGGCCACGAAAGCAGTCGCTTGGTTTTACGTCAGGTTCCAGGGAGATGATCCGAACGCGATGACTCAGTGTCCAGAGGTTGCGGAGGAGCTTCTTAAGGTTCGAGCGTTTGCTGCGCGCAGCGAGACTCTCAGAGAGGCAATCGGCAAGACGACAGGACGTGAAATACACGATACCTAAACTCAGAGCGTGTCCGAAAATTCCGCGGGGTCCTGTTTTCGCGCCAAAGGCCGGATGGCGAGGCGCGACGAAGGAGAATATCCTCCCTGGATCTTCGACTGAGGAGCAACGAAGCCAGGCGGCCTTTGGCGCGAAAA
>VHCZ01000271.1 GCA_016871535.1 Verrucomicrobiota bacterium | reverse complement strand
TCAACCTCAGCCTCGATCCCGTCACCGCGCGCGAATTCCACGACGAAACCCTCCCGCAGGACGGCGCGAAGACCGCGCACTTCTGCTCCATGTGCGGCCCGCACTTCTGCTCGATGAAGATCACCGAGGACGTCCGCAAATATGCCGCCGAACAAGGCGTCTCCGAACAGGAAGCGCTGCAAAAAGGAATGGAAGAAAAGTCCCGCGAGTTCGCCGAGAAAGGCAGCGAGCTTTACGCGAAGGCGTGATCCAACTTTTGGTGTCTGGCCAGTTCAACCAAATTTAAGCGCCTGTTCCACTTCGCGGAGGCCGCGGGTCATGGGAATGCGGCGACCGTTGTGGAGGATGAGAATGTTTTCGCCTTTGAACATAGGCTGGAGTTCTTTCACGCGGTCGAGGTTCACGAGGGCGCTTCGGCTCACGCGCAGGAATTTTTCCGGGTCGAGCTGCGCTTCGAGCGAATTCAGTGTCTCGCGCAAGATGTGGCTCTCCTTGCCCACGTTCACGGCGACGTAGTTGCCGGCGGACTCGATGGAATCCACGTCGGCGGTGGGCACAATGAACACTTTGTCGTCGGTCTTCACGGTGATGCGCGAGAGGAAACGTTGTGCGGCGGGCGCGGGCTTCGCGAACTGCGTGAGCAATTGTTCGAGCGAGCGTCGCCCGGCGTCGGCGGCTTCCTGTTTGGCGAGATGTTGGCGGGCGCGCGCGATGGCGGCGTGAAAGCGTTCGGGCTTGAATGGCTTCAGCAAATAATCCAGCGCGTGCTCCTCGAACGCGCGGACGGCGTGCTGGTCGAAGGCCGTAGTGAAAATAATCGCCGGCAATTTTTCGCGCGGGAGTTTTTGCAATAGCTCGAAGCCGTCCATCTCGGGCATCTGCACGTCGAGGAGGAGCAGCGCGGGCGTGTCGCGTTCGATGGCGGCAAGGGCGTCGTGGCCGCTGGCACATTCGCCGATGATTTCCAAGTCAGGCTCGTCGCGCGCAAGCAGGCGGATGCGTTGCCGCGCGAGCCGTTCGTCGTCCACGATGAGGGTGCGGATTTTCATGCGGGCCTCTCCGGTTGTGTTCGCAGCGCGAGGTGGAACGGGATTTCCATGCTTACCATGCAGCCGCCGTTCTCGCGGTTGCCCACGGCGAACTGGTGAGACTCGGGATACAGTTGTTCGAGCCGTGCGCGAGTGTTGGTGAGGCCAATGCCGCGTTCGTCAGCGCTCAAAATATTCTTCAACCCAGCGCCGGTGTCGCACACTTCGAGGCGCAGCGCATCGCCCACTCGGCTGGCGCAGAGGCTGATGACGCCCGCCGCGCGCATCGGTTCGATGCCGTGCCGGATGGCGTTCTCGACGAGCGGTTGCAGGATGAACGTGGGCACGAAGGCGTCGAGCGCGGCGGGTTCGATGGATTGCTCCACGCGCAGCCGTTCGCCGAAGCGGGTCTGCTCAATGGCGAGGTAGCGACCGAGGAATTCAAGTTCGCGGCGCAGCGGGATTTGCGGCACGGCCGCCGTTTCGAGTGCGGCGCGGAGGAGTTCGCTCAAATCGCCAAGCATGGAATCCGCCGCACGGGCGTCTGTGTGAATGAGCGTCGAGATGCTGTTGAGCGTGTTGAAGAGGAAATGCGGGTTGAGCTGCATTTGCAACGCTGCGAGCCGGGCGTCGGCAAAACGCGCCTCGGCAGCAAGCGCGCGTCGCTCGCGTTCCCGTGCCCGTCGTGACCACACCACGGCCTGGCACGAGCTGACGAGGATGCCGTAGAAAAGCACGTCGAGCGCGGCGCGGGCGAGCGGCGGGCCGCCACGCGGACGGCGCGTTTCCGGCGGGCCTGATTGCGTGGGACGTTGCCGCGCGTTTTCATTCTCGCCGAAGGACTGCCGCACCCATGGCGGGGGGCCGCCCGCAGGTCCTCCCTCCGCTGTGGTGAAACGACGATTCGGCAGCCATTGATTCGTCAGCACCAGCACACCGCACAAAACGAAATGCCCCGCCACACTCAACGCCAGTCGCCGCCGCTCGAAGGGAAAACGGAACGCCAGCCATACCGCCAGTGGCGCAAACACGAGCCAGACAAGCCACATCGGCAACGAAACCCGCAAGGCCGCCAGAACATCCAGCGAACCCAGCATCATGGCCTGCGCAGTGAACAACAATCCAAGCGCGAGCCACGCACCCAGCGCAATGAGCACAGGCGCACGCTGGTCGCGAGTGGGCTTTGAAGTGTTTGGCGGATTCATGGCGCAAGGATGATGCACGGACGGCGTTCAAAAGCGGAGCAAAAGAATTCCGCCGGGCGCGCGACCCGGCGGAATTGATTCATACGATTGGCGGATGCCAGCGTTTAGCGGCGCGGACCACCTGCACCGGCCGGACGTTGACCGCGCGGACCACCGGGCCGGGGCAGTTCGCCATTCTCGATGGCGGACTTGAGCGCGGCCTGTTCGGTTTCGTCCAACACGCCATCGTGGTTCGCGTCATACGGCGCGACCCGCGAATACATCCCAGCGATCCGACCGAGAATCTGCTCGGCGCTGAGGGTGACACCGGCGGGCGGCGTGCGATGCGCCGGAGCTTGCACCGTGCCCTCGACGATGGCCTTGGCGAGAGCTTCCTTCTCGGTCGCGTCGAGTTGGCCGTCCTTGTTTGCATCGAACGGCGCGACCTTGGCGTAGGCCTCGGTGAGATGTCCGACGGCGGGAGCGGCATCCGTGGGATGCTGAGGCGCACCAGCGGGAGGCTGGATGTTGCCGGGACGTTGACCCCGAGCGCCGCCGGGGCGGCCTTGAGCGTTGGCGGACGAGCAGAGGGCGAGGCCGAGCACAGCGGCCATCGCGAGTGTGGTGATGTTTTTCATACGATTCGTTTGTTTGTTGTCTTTTGTTTCGTTTCACCGCCGTGGCAACTGCTGTTGCCCGGTCAGCTTGGTGCAAGATTACGCGGTAAATCCGAATCCGCTTTACGGATGAGATGAGACGCCTTTCGACAGAGATGAACCCGCCATTTATCAGGATGGAGGTTGATTGGCCGGGCGAGATTGCGGAGAATTGTTTCACCAGTTGCATTTGAAAAGTTTTAACCCAGTTGAATTGCATCATCGCCATCATCGGCGACGGCCTGCGTCCCGGCTCGATTGCCGACGCCAACGACCAGGCGCAATTCGGCGAGCTCGAAGTGCAGGGCGAACTCACCCAGCGCGCTTGGGCCAAAGGCGTGCAAGTGATGAACGAAGGCCCGGGCCATGTGCCCATGCACATGATCGAGGAAAACATGGCCAAGCAACTCGAGTGGTGCGGCGAAGCGCCGTTCTACACGCTCGGCCCGCTCACCACCGACATCGCGCCCGGCTACGACCACATCACCAGCGGCATCGGCGCGGCGATGATCGGTTGGTATGGCTGCGCGATGCTCTGCTACGTCACGCCCAAGGAACACCTCGGCCTGCCGAACAAGAAAGACGTGAAAGACGGCGTCATCGCCTACAAGATCGCCGCGCACGCCGCCGACCTGGCGAAAGGCCATCCCGGCGCGCAATACCGCGACAACGCGCTGAGCAAGGCGCGCTTCGAATTCCGCTGGGAAGATCAATTCAACCTCAGCCTCGACCCCGTCACCGCGCGCGAGTTCCACGACGAAACCCTCCCGCAGGACGGCGCGAAGACCGCGCACTTCTGCTCCATGTGCGGCCCGCACTTCTGCTCGATGAAAATCACCGAAGACGTCCGCAAATACGCCGCCGAACAAGGCGTGAGCGAGGAAGAAGCGCTGAAGAAGGGCATGGAAGAGAAGTCAAAGGAGTTCGTGGAGAAGGGTGCGGAGGTTTACGCGAAGGCGTGAGTTTGATGTAATTGAGACACACACAATGAAAGCAGAACTCTGGCAACTGATTGACCGTCTGCGGAGTTCACCGCGCGGGGTCGAACCGAGCGCTCTCGTTCGTGAAATCGAAGCGCAAGGTTTGACTGTGACGGAGGAAGACATCCGAGAGATTGTCGGGCGCTTCGACGGCGGCGGATTTATTCCGCCGAAGCGGGTTGTTGATTTTGTAACGCGGCTCGCGGCTGGACGCCACATTTCCACCGCCCTTGATTTCGGTTGCGGCGTTGTTGGATTTGTCGGCAAGGCTCTCGGGCAACAGAAATCGAAGGTCATAGCCCTTACTCAAATCGCCGAGTGCGCCACGCTATCACGCTTGCTCTGCAAAGGGACGGCAGTTGAGGTTGTTTGTGAAACTCCACTTGCATGGTTTGAGAAAACAGAACTGCGATTTGATTTCGTCTTCGGGATGCCGCCATTTGGCCTCAAAGCAGAAACGTCACTTCCATTTCTTCAAGAGACCCCGAGACGGAGCATTGACTCGGCAACCGCGCACGCAGCATGGGCCGGTTCGCGTCTGACGGATGACGGCGTTGCCGTCTTGATTGTGCCGACCGGGTTCGCAGAAATTCAAGGTAACCACTCAGTTGAGACTCTAAACGCCTGTGGACTGAGCCTGGTTGCGTATCTGTCGCTGCCGCCGGGCGTCTTTCTGCCGAGCACCGCTGTTGCTGGAGCACTCGCAGTTGTTGCACGAAAGCCGACAGCGCGTGTCTTTGTCGGCACAGTTTCCGAGGACACGAATCGGAATGATGTGCTTCTCCGCAATTTCAACGGTGGACGCGAAGGCCGCGACGTTGGAACTGGTCGGTTGGTCGCGCCAGCAGACTTTCGTGGCGTTAGAGTTTTGGAGGCACAAGAGCAGGTTGACCGCACGGCTTCTCGTCTTGGTCTCACGCCAACTCGACTTCAGGACATTCTCGTTGCGGTGAATCTCACGAAGTCGAGCGAGCCGCCCGGCTTCGAGGAGCAACCGAATGCCGTCTATCTTCCGATGATTGGCAGGGGAGACGCGATTACTTCAATCGGGCAATTCCGCATGAAGCCGCACAATTATGCCCAGCTCATAGTGAACCCAGCGGCGGCCGACCCTGATTACTTGGCGGGCTTTTTCAATACGCCTCTGGGCCTTTCGATTCGGGAGCAGTCAACGTCAGGCGTGACGATTCCCAAACTTACCAAAGCAACGATTGGCCTGATGACTGTGTTCTTGCCTGACGTGAACACGCAGCGGATGACCGTCCAAACGCAGACGCGACTTCGCGAAGTGTCTGCGGAGTTGCGCGAATTGGAAAAACGCCTTTGGGAACAACCGCGTCGCTGCGACACGGTTGCCAAGGCAGCGGAACGGTTCGAGCGCAAGGAGGCATTACCGGATTGGATTGATACGCTCCCGTTCCCGCTCGGTTCGATTCTCTGGGCGTATCACACTTGCGGCACAGACGACAAAGTGCGTTACGAACACCTGCTCCACTTCTTCGAGGCTTATGGGGAGTTCTTGGCGACCGTTCTTCTTAGCGCATTCTCGCGTAACCAAGAATTCTTCGCTTCCGAACTCAAGGTGCTACGAGATGGCGTGGGTGGGAACATCTCACTTCAACGAGCTGACTTCGGAACATGGGTGCGAATCATGGAGAGGTTTTCCAAGACAAGTCGGCAACTTTTGAACGGTGACGCTGAACAGAAAGAGCGGGCCTTCGCCGCCTTCTGCTGCCGCGACCCAGAGACAATCCAAGCCCTGACGGAAAGCCGGATAGTTTCTTTGCTCCAGAAGGCCAACAGCCGACGCAATAGTTGGACGGGACACGGCGGTGTTGTAGGCGCACCGGAAGCGAGAGACCGTCACACTGAACTTCAAACGTATCTGACTGAACTGCGGGAATGCTTGGGCGTTTCGTGGGAGCGATACGAACTTGTGCTTCCCGGTGCGGCTACATTCAGCGGTGGCATTCACCGTTATTCGATTCAGAAAGTTCGCGGTCGGTGCGCGCCGTTTGAGAAAGCGGAGGTTGAACTGACGCATCCAATGGAACACGACGTTCTTCACCTCAAGGCACAAGACGAACGGAGCGCATTGGCGTTGCTGCCCCTCATCAAGGTGATGCCTTCGCCACGATTTGCTGAGAACGCCTGCTATTTCTACAACCGTCAGGAACGAGATGGCATTCGTTTCGTCTCTTACCACTTCGACAAGGAGGCCGATGTGACCGGCGCGTTCGCCGATACATTGCAGGCGATTACGAAACTGAACGCGGCATTCGAGCAGGCTGGCGCGGTTGGCTCATGACTTCAACAGCGTTGAACAGATGAAAACCCTCGACCGCCAAAAGCTGGATGTTGTCAACCAGACGCGGAGCAACATCTCCGGTTGGCGCGGCCAATTCCCGCCGAAGTTCGTCGCATAGCATGAACGGTTCAGACAAACCACGCGCCCCACGCAATCGCACGCTGACGCTTTCGGCGTCCGAGCAGGCGGCGTTGGCGCGGCGGCTTTTGCGCGCGCCGTTGCCGGCGGGCGTGGCGGCGTTGTCGGACCGCATCGTTTGCGGCGATTTCATCGAGTTGTTGCCACAGTTGCCCAAGGCGTTCGTGGATTTGCTCATCCTTGACCCGCCTTACAACCTCACGAAGCGGTTCGGTGCGGAGAGTTTTCGCGAGCGGTCGCTGGCGGAGTATGAGGAGTGGTTCGAGGGTTGGTTCGTTCGCGTGCTGCCGCTGCTCAAGCCGACGGCGAGCCTTTACGTGTGTGGCGATTGGAAGTCGTCCGCCGCCGTGCATCGCGTGCTGGACCGGCACGTCATCGTGCGCAACCGCATCACCTGGGAGCGCGAGAAGGGCCGCGGCGCGAAGTCGAACTGGAAGAACGCCAGCGAGGACATCTGGTTCGCGACGGTGTCGTCCGACTACTGCTTCAACGTGGAGGCGGTGAAGTTGAAGCGCCGGGTCATCGCGCCGTATCGCGAGAACGGCCAGCCAAAGGACTGGGAGGACGGTGCGGACGGACAGTTCCGACTGACGCATCCCTCGAATCTTTGGACCGACTTGACGATTCCGTTTTGGTCCATGCCGGAGAACACCGACCACCCGACGCAGAAGCCGGAAAAGCTGATTGCGAAGCTGTTGCTGGCGAGCAGTCGCGAAGGCGATTTTGTTTTTGACCCGTTCCTCGGTTCAGGCACGACGGCAGCGGTGGCGCGGAAACTTGGGCGACACTTCTTGGGAATCGAAATGGATGAGACTTTCGCTTGCCTCTCCGCGAAGCGCGTTGAACTCGCAAACGACGACTCTTCGATTCAGGGCTACGCGGGAGGCGTCTTCTGGGAGCGGAACACGCTCAACCTGCAACCGAAGCCGAGCGCGCCAGTCGCGGACGAGCACCCGATGCTTCTGGAATCGCCGACGCCGTATCGCGTCACCAAATCCAAGGCGAAATGAACTCTCCCCTTTTTGAACCGAAGTCACGCGAGCGCATCGAACGCAAAGTCCGTGACCTGCTGAACGAACAAACAGATTTTCTCTCCGCCGACACTGCCGAAAGCACACGAGCCGATGGCGACGCCATCCAATCCATCATTGAAGACAACTTCGAGGGGATTCTTGGCGACCTCGTTGTGAGCTTCCGCCAGCTTTGCGCGCCGTGCGATGGCCGACCTGGCTTTCAAAGACAGCGTCGCCAATTACTGCGTCGTGGATGTGAAAACGCATCGCGAAGGCACGGCGTTCAACATGCCAAACCTCACATCGGTCGACCGGCTCGCTCGTTTCTACGAGGACGACACGAACTACTTCGTCATGCTCATGGTCAAGTATGCCGTCAGTGGCACGAAGGTCACGGTGCAGCACGTTCACTTCATCCCAATTGAGCACTTGAAGTGGGACTGCCTCACGATTGGCGCACTTGGGACGGGTCAAATTCAGATTGCCGATTCCAAGCGAATTGAAATTGACCCGAGGCAGAAGCGGCGGGCGTGGATGCTGGAATTCTGCGACACGGTTCTGGCGTTTTACCCGCGCGAGATCGCCAAGATCACCAAGCGCATAGGCAAGTTCGAGAAGGTGAAAGAGTTTTGGCTCGCCAAGGCGGAAGTTTGATTTGTCGAGTTCACGGAAAATTTTAACGCGAGTTGAATTTGAAAAGTTTTGACCCAGTTGAATTTCATCATCGGCATCATCGCAACGGTTTGCGCCCCGGTTCGATTGCCGACGCCAACGACCAGGCGCAATTCGGCGAACTCGAAGTGCAGGGCGAACTCACCAAACGCGCGTGGGCCAAGGGTGTGCTGGGTAGCGCGGGCGACCCGCCTGCGGTCTGTGGCGACTCGCCGCAGACATTCCCATCGGGCCATGTGCCCATGCCCATGATCGAGGAAAACA
>VHCZ01000270.1 GCA_016871535.1 Verrucomicrobiota bacterium | reverse complement strand
CGGCGCAACCCGAAGGGCGGCAGTTCTTTTTCGCCAGACTTCGTTGCTTGCTCCTTACAGATCCACTTCGGGATATGCTCGTCGCTCGCGCCTCGTCTGGCCGAAAAATCCCTTGCCGCGAACGTGAGCGTATTTATGAAATGGACCACTAAGTGGTCCATATATGAAATGGACCGCCAAGGCGGAACTCACTCCGAAGGAACCTTAACCTTCGGAACATCGCGTGCGACTCGCGTCAAATCGCTATCAACGATATGGTCGTGCTGCGCCTTGGTTTCGTCGATCCGATCTTGCAGATCGGCCAGAACCGTTCTCATCTTCTCGACGATCATCTGGTTCGTCTCGATGAACAGTTTCAGATTGTCGATCTGATCGTTATGACTCTTCCGGTCCAAGCATCCCTCTCAATGCTGAACAGGGTCGCTGAAGTCGGCGCCGCTGTAAATTCGGGGAAAACCTGATCCTGGCATCGGATTCTGCGCTACTTCGGCAGACGCGCCGAGACTTCCTTCCAAATCAACGCGCTGACGGCCCCGATGTCCTGCGCGGCATCAATCACTCGGACGCGGTCCGGTTCCGCAGCCGCGATGGCCCGGTAACCTTCCTCGACGCGCAGAAAAAAATCGCGCCCGGACTGCTCGAAGCGGTCGCTCTGAGGTCCGGCGGCACTCGTCCGGGTGCGACGGCGCTCTTCGCTCACCTTGACCGGAATCATCAGGAGCAGGGTCAAATCCGGGCGTGTCTCGCCCACGGCGAAGTCAATCACCGTCCGAACGAACTCCAAATTCAATCCGCGTCCATACCCTTGATAGGCGGTCGTTGAATCATAAAACCGGTCGCATAATACAATCTCCCCGCCGGCCAGGGCTGGACGAATCACCTCGCGGATCAATTGTGCCCGGCTCGCGTTCATGAGCAACAGCTCCGCTTCGGCGGTCATGGACCGATTTGGCGCGTTGTGTTTGAGGGTGTGCCGGATTTCTTCGCCGATCGCAGTGCCGCCCGGTTCCCGCAAAACGCGGCAGGAATGGCCCAGGCTTCGAAGGCGTTCGGCGAGCAGGTTAATCTGCGTGCTCTTTCCGCAGCCTTCCGTGCCTTCGAACGTGACGAAAAAGCCGGGGGTCATGGGGGTCAGGAGTGTTGGAGCATTGGAGTTTTGGACTGCTGGGGCAACTCAGAAACGCACTACTCCAACACTCCATCACTCCACTCGGGTCTGGCTTTCAGAAGCTCGAACCGGATGTTCCGCCAAAAGGATCGCCGAAGTCGCTGCTCTTGGCCGGACGGAAATGATCGCTCAGGAAAGTCACGAGCGATTGGATCTGCGCGTCATCCAGCGGGCCGCCGGCCGCCTTCGTGAACGCCGGCATGAGGGTTCCGGGCCTTCCGAAGCGCACCCAGTTATCCCAGTAATTCTTGTCCGTCGGCTTGGTCATCGACAGCGCCTTCAAGTCCGGCACCATCGAAGCGCGGTGCTCGGCTTCATGGCAAATCCCGCAAGCCGTTTTGTAGAGAGCCTCTCCGGTTTTGCCGAGGGTCGGATGCACGTGGCAGGTGGCGCAATCCCCTCGAAAGACGGCTTGCCGGTCCGCCAGCGCCATCATCTGATTCAATTCGCGCGGATCCGGTTCCGGAATATTCACATTGACCGTCAGCAAACTCAGGCCCGCCGTCGAGTCCACCGACACGATCTTGCTCAGGAGTCCGCGCTTGCCGCGCAGGTCCACGCGAATCTCCAACTGGCCGCTGGCTCCGGCGGCCAGGCGCCAGGGCAGCGTCGGAAGCTTGGCAATCGTGCAACCGCAGGAGGTGCGCACGGCGTTCACGGCGACTTCGGACGGTGCCGTATTCGTCAGGTTGAAAGCCATGAGCACGTTGGTCTCGCCCTTTTGGGCGTTGTAGGTCTTCGACGTGGCGTCCCAAACCAGCGCCGGGTTCTGGGAAAGATTCTGAGCGAAGCTTGCGACGACGCTGAGCCAGAGGATCAAGCCGGCGTAACGCGCTGTCTTTATTTGGGCATTCAACGTTTTCATCCCGAAAGCACGCACTCTATAAGCAACCGGCGACGCGTTGACGAGTAAATTTTGCTGGTATGCCCTCAGTCGAGAATGGGGCGAGGCTCCCGCCGAGCCAATGCCATCGAAGAAAGGCTCCGCAGGAGCGTCGCCCCACCGTTCTTAAGTGAGGATAATTTTGCTGTTTTCATCCCGCGTTCACCTGTGCGATGGTTGGCGCAAGCTCGCATGAACTTGCCCAATCACCAATGGGGTCCAGACCTCCCCGCGCAGCCCTTCGTTTCGCGCCGCCAGTTTCTCACCCGCAACGCCCTCGGAATCGGCAGCCTCGCCCTGGCCTGGCTGCTGAAGGAACAGAGATTGCTCGCCACGCCGCCCAGCATCCCGCGCGCGCCGCAAACCTTCGACTTAAAAGCAAAGCCAACTCTTTTCACGCCGCGCGCCAAAGCCATGATTTCGCTTTTCATGCACGGCGGGCCGAGCCACATCGACCTGTTCGATCCCAAGCCCGAATTGAGCAAACGCAGCGGCGAAGATTATCCGGGTGAAATCAAATTCAGCTTCATCGACCGGGCGACGAAGAAACTTTTCGGCAGCCCGTGGAAATTCCAGAAGCACGGCCAATGCGGCATGGACGTTTCGGAGTTGCTGCCGCACTTCGCGGAGATTGTCGATGACGTCTGCCTGATCCGTTCGATGCACACCGACATCAACGGCCATGAGCCGTCGATCTGGTTCATGAACACGGGCAAATCGCAACCGGGCCGGCCCGCGCTGGGATCGTGGCTGACCTACGGACTGGGCGCCGAAAATCAAAACCTGCCGGCTTACGTCGTCCTCACCGATCCGGGCGGGCACCCGGTCGATGGCGCGCGCAATTGGTCCAACGGCTGGATGCCTCCGCTGTTCCAAGGCACGGTGGTGCGCGCGAAAGAACCGCGCATTTTCAACCTGGAACCGCCGCCGCACTTGAAAGGAACCTTGCAGGCGCAGAATCTCGCGTTCCTTGCCGAACTGAATCGCGCCCATCTGGAACGGCATCCCGGCGAAGCCGACCTGGAAGCGCGCATCGCGAGCTACGAACTGGCCGCGCACATGCAAACGGCGGCGAAGGAAGCGCTCGACCTTTCCGGCGAGAGTGAAGCGACGAAGAAGCTTTACGGCCTGGACGAACCGGTCACGCGCGAATACGGCACGCGTTGTTTGATTGCGCGGCGTCTGGTGGAGCGCGGCGTGCGCTTCGTGCAGTTGTTTGTGAACGGACAAATCTGGGACAACCACCAGAGCATCAAGAAAAGCCTGGCCGACTGCTGCCGCAAGACCGACAAGCCTTCCGCGGCGCTCGTGAAAGATCTGAAGGCGCGCGGGCTGCTCGACAGCACAGTCGTGCATTGGGGAGGCGAGATCGGGCGTTTGCCCGTGACCGAGAATCACGGCGCGGAAGAAAAGGCCGGGCGCGATCACAACGGCCAGGGCTTCAGCACGTGGCTGGCCGGTGGCGGGTTCAAAGGCGGCACCGTCTATGGCGAGACGGACGAGTTCGGCCACAAAGCTGTGGTGAATCCCGTCAGCCCAAACGATTATCATGCGACGCTGCTCCAGCTCTTTGGCCTCGATCACACCAAGCTTTTCTACCATCACAACGGCCAGCCACAATTGATCACCGACGGCAAGCCCTGCCGCGTCGTGAACGAGATTCTTGGGACGTAGGGTGGGCTTCCAGCCTGCCCCAGTTCCGTTAAATCGTTACAACGTTAAATCGTTAAATCGGTTGAATGGGGGGGGGAGAGAAGCCTCACGCAAAGGCCGCGAAGAGCGCGAAGCCAAAGGAATGGCGCCTGACCGCTACCGCCACCCGGTGACGGTGCGATTTGCGAGGTTCCGCAGCCTGACCTTTGCGTCCTTGGCGATCTTTGCGTGAGACCAGAGACGCGAAGTTGCGCGAATTCCGAGCAGCGCCCATTTCAACCGCAGATGGAAAGCTCTCCCAATTCGTGTCAATTCGTGAAATTCGTGTCTCGCCAGGCTCTCCAGCCAGGTTCCTCTCTCCCGGAGCAAAAATTCAGATAAAATCGTCTGGCTCGCTGTCGCGCGAACAGGCGGCGCTTCTGGCGGAAGATACGGCCTTTCTCGGTTTGGAGAATCCCATCGCCTTTTTGACTGCGCCGAATGGTTTTCTTGTTGCGGATGGTGACGGCTACTTCTGTCCGCTATTTGCGGCGGACAACAAGCACTTGTCGCCGAATTTCGTTCCGATCCAGCGTCAAGGTGGATTGGCGCGCGGCGTGGTGATGAAGCGGCGGTCGCTCGAAGGCGTCGCGCAACAGCAGAGTTTGCTGTTGGATCCGGCCTTGTTCAAACGACCGGACGGCAGTCAGATGAGTCCGGAGGAAACTAATCGCGTGATCATGCTCATTAAATTAAATGATAGGAATATGCGAAATTCGAATCTCGAAATCCGAATAACCCGCTCCGGTGCGTTTGGTTTGGGTTTATCCCAATGCAACTCTTGAATTTGTTTTGAGTTTCGGACTTCGGCATCAGAGAAAAGGATGCCGGGGGCGGGCGAGCCACGAAAAATTGAAGACAGTGAAACTCGTTACGGCTTCTGCTCCCGCCAATCCTCGACGGTCATGCGGCGGGCATTCTTCCAGCCGGCATGACCATCGACGTACATCAAGTTCGGGCCTTGTCCGTGCCGCGTCGCGGCGACTCGCCGCTCGCCACTCAAACGCGCGGTCGCCGCAGTGGAAGGATACGGAAGGTGATTCGGCGACCACACGTCGTTGAGGTCGTCCGCGCCCAGGATGCTGGTGAGAGTGAAAATGGGGCGCCAGGATCCGTTCTCATTGTCGGCGAAATAAATCGTCTCGGTAGGATTTTGGAATCGACCCACCTTCTGGAGGCCAACGATTTCGGAGCCGGTCATGTCTTTTGGGGTGCTGAATTGCCAGGCGTTGACCACGTAACACATCACCTGCCGTTTGTCCGGATAACTCGTGCAGGTATAAACTTTGATTCTGCCGTATTGGTCTCGGCTGGCTTTGGTGCCGCCGAGGTAAGGGATGTACAGCTCCCACCAGAACGGTTCATTGCCGCGCGGAACGACACCGTTGGAATCGTCGGCGTACAGAATCATGGCCAGGCCCAGTTGTTTCAGGTTGTTGTAGCAATTCGTCTTTCTCGCCTTCTCTTTGGCTTTGCTCAGCGCCGGCAAGAGCATCCCCGCCAGGATGGCGATGATGGCGATGACGACGAGGAGTTCAATCAGGGTGAATCCACCGGCGCGCCGGCCGGTTGTTCGAGCGGTCATAAACGAATCGGGTTGAGTGATCGACGATGCGGCAGAACATAACGCCGACCGGGAGTTTGCGACAAGAGCAATGCCTGGGTGGATGGCCACGTCTCGATGACCTCGTGGAAAGTGATGTCGAATGGATTGAACGGAAACTCATGCATGTGACCGGTTACGGGCTGAGGCTCAGGGCGAGGAGAACCGGTGGAGCGGCGGCGGCGTGCGCGCGGCGGAGCATCCGCTCGACGGTGAGGTGCGCCCTCGACGGCCAGCGCCAACCCCGTTTCCAGCCGCTGTGGTGCCCTGAGCGGCCTGGCTGGAGGCTACGACCGCCTTCGGGGCTGCTGGGCGGTCGCCCAGCAACCCCGACACCAGCCCCGAAGGCCGACCAAGCACCTGCCAGGGGACAATTCCGCCGCGTTTCGCCTTGAATGGCCACCCCCAGCCAGGCACACTCCAGCCACGTCGAAAAAGCAAATGCCTAGCAGTCAATCCGTTTGCCCATGATGATTGATCTCCTACTCGCTCTCAGCGCGGCCCTGGCGGCCGACACCGCCACTTTCCCCAACGCTCAACCGCCCGCGCTCGGAGCTATCGTAAGGGACTTTGAACTTGTGGACACCCATCGCCGCACGCGCACGTTCGGCAGCTTTCCCGACAAGAAGGCGTATGTCGTCGTATTCCTCGGTACGGAATGCCCCGTGGCCAATCTCTACGTGCCGCGGCTCATCGCGTTGCATGGCGAGTTTGAATCGCGCGGGGTGCAGTTCCTGGGCATCAATTCCAATCCGCAAGACTCCTTCGCCCGCATGGCTGGCCACGCCCAGGAAAGAGAAATCCCCTTTCCGGTGCTCAAAGACTTCGATCAGAAGTTCGCCAAGTCCATCGGAGCGACTCGCACGCCGGAAGTTTTCCTGCTGGACGCCGATCGAGCCATTCGGTACCGCGGCCGCATCGACGACCAATACACGGTGATTCACCGCCGGCCTGAAGCGGCGCGCGATGATTTGAAACTGGCCCTTCAAGAATGGATAGAAACGAAGAAGATCGCCGTGACCGGGACGACGGTTTCGGGTTGCGCCATCACTTGGCTGGATCAACCGCGCGTCCAGGAACCTGTCACCTACGCCAAGCACATCGCGCCGATCCTTCAGCAGCGCTGCCAGGAATGCCATCGGCCCGGCCAAGTCGGGCCTTTCTCGCTGCTGACCTATGATGCGGCCAAGCGCCGCTCGGCGATGCTTTATGAAGCGGTCCTGGAAGAACGGATGCCGCCCTGGCATGCGGATCCGCATTACGGCGCCTTTGCCAATGATCGGCGGCTCTTGCCCCGCGAAAGGGAATGGCTACTGGCGTGGATCGAGCAAGATTGCCCGCTCGGCGCGGAGGAGACCGCTCCGTCTGCCAAGGATTTTCCCGAAGGCTGGACGATCGGGACGCCGGACTTGGTGATGCAAATGCCGGTTGAAGAAACCGTCCCGGCGACGGGCGTGGTGCCGTATAAGTATTATGAGGTGGATCCGGGTTTTAAGGAGGATGTTTGGTTTCAAGCGGCGGAGGCGCGGCCGGGCAATCGCCAGGTCGTTCACCACATCGTGGTGTACATGCAGGTGCAAGGCCAACGGATCTTCGCGAAGGACGGAACGACTTCAATTCTCGTGGGCTGGGCGCCGGGCGACATGCCGGCCATGTTCCCGGACGGCGTGGCCAAGCGGATTCCCGCCGGCGCCAAACTCAGGTTCGAGGTTCATTACACCCCGAACGGGACAGAACAGCAGGACCGTTCCTCGATCGGGATCATCCTGGCCAAGGAAAAACCGAAGCAGGAAGCCATGATGAATATTCTGGCCAAATGGCGCTTTGAGATTCCGCCCGGCGCGCCCGCTCATCGCGAGCAAGCGAGTTATACCTTCCCGGAAGACGCGCACATCTTGTCGCTCATGCCGCACATGCACTACCGCGGCGTGCGGGCCTATTATGAAGCGAAGTTCCCGGACGGCCGCACGGAACGGCTGCTTTCGGTCCCCAGCTATGATTTCAATTGGCAAAGCGTTTACCGGTTCCGAGAGCCGTTGTTCACGCCCAAGGGAACGACCATCACCTTCACGGGATTCTGGGATAATTCCCGAGATAATCCATTAAACCCCGATCCCACGCGCGCCGTGCCCTGGGGTGAACAAACCTGGGACGAAATGCTCAACGGCTGGCTGGAGTTTGTGTTTGTTGATCCGCCAGGCCAACAAGTGGCTCTCCAAGACGCAGGACCCGGGCCGTAAACGGAACGCGAGGTTGCCCGAGGAACGCGCGGAACAGACAGAAACGGGAAGCTTGGCCACGAAAAGCGTGAGTGGAAAGTGAAAGAAACGGGGTCAGTCCCACATATTGACACTATCCTTGTCCCCGCCGCCGCGCCGACAGCAGATTCGACAAACTCGCTCCCGTCACCATCTGCAACCGGGCGGCAATCCACTGCAAGGTCACCTGCCTGCCGGCAGGCAGGTCGTCGTCTCCGCCCGCAATTTCACCGCCAGCTTCAACTTCGACTTGTCACCGTTCTTCCGCGCGGCCAGTTCCGCCTCCGTCCATCCCAGCTTGGCAAGCCCTGCGCGCACCAGCCACTGCGCCCGTCTTCGACATTCGACATTCGACATTCGTCACTCGACATTCCCAAGTGCCGCCGGTTGAACCGCGCCGTGGAAGTCATGCATGAGTTGAATGGTGTCCAAGATTCCGGTTCAAGATTTGGCATAAAGTAGGCGCAGGGAGGCCAAGGCTTGGCTACAGGAAGCTGGAGAGAAAAAATGGGCGCGCAGCCAGCGAATAAGTTTCACGCTGTGCTGAGTGGCGCGGTGAAGCAAATCCAGGAGTTTTGGCCAGGGGAGAGATTTTTTCTTCACTAACTTTTTGGCCACGGCCAATCGTTGGGCCCGGCGGCGATCTTCGGCCTGGTTTTGGACTCCGGCCGGCCCCAGGACGTCGTGCTCGAAGAGGAGCAGCAGATTGTGCGTCAGACACAAAAGTTGA
>VHCZ01000269.1 GCA_016871535.1 Verrucomicrobiota bacterium | reverse complement strand
GTTGCTCGTGGCGCTGATGATTTGGAGCGAGGCCACGCCGACGGCATCGGACGCAACCGCGGTCAACGTGATCGGAACCATCTTGTGATTCGGCGGCCATCGCGGTGAAGTTCACCGCTGCGCCGGCCGCGCTGGTGGCTTCGGCGGTGATGTTCGCCGGGACGGTGATGACGGGCGGCGTGGTGTCCGCCACGGGAGGGGGGGGCGCCGTTCGGCCCGTTACGCAGCATCCACGTTCCGGAGCCACCGGTACCGACCACGACATCGAGCGTGCCGGGTCCGCTGCGGGTCAGATCGCCGAGCGCGAGTCCAACAGCACCCGTATGAGGAATATAAACAGGCGCCCCCAGTCCGCCGCTGCCGTCATTTAGGAAATAGGCAAGGCTGTCACCGGAGGTGGCACCCGTTACCACCACGTCGGGATGTCCGTCGCCATTCAGGTCGCCAACTGCACCCATGCCGTTCCGGAAGAACGTCGTGGGGTAAGTTGTCCCGGGAGCAAAAGTGCGCGAGCCCGTGCTTCGGAACACGACCACGCCGCCGGTCCGCGTGCCGCCAATGTCCGAGGCGGACACAACGAGGTCGGGCAATCCGGCGCCATCCATATCGGCAATCACCACGCCCTGCGCCTGGTTCGCTCTTCCGCTCGGCGTATTGGGAAATGGCATGCCCACGATCGAGGGGAACACCCCGGTCCCGTTGCCGTAGAGAACGGTGACCGCATTGCCGCTCCCGAACTGCCCAACCCGGAAGTGACGACGATGTCGCCGTTGCCATCGCCATCCAAATCTCCCGCCGCCACAAATTGTGCCGGAACGTCGCCGTGACCCATGAACCTCGTCCACACGATTGTCCCTGGCCCGAAGTTGCCGGAACCGTCGTTGAGGAAGACCCACACATCGCCCTTTGAAGTGAAATAATTGTTGGCACCCCCCACGATCAGGTCGGGCTTGCCGTCGCGATTGACGTCCCCGAGCGCCGCGGACCAGACGACGTAGCGGAAATCACCGGGATCACGTGTGTCGTGAACATTGTGGACGGCCGGGCTCCCCAAATTTCCTGCGCCATCACCGGGAAGCACGGACACAGACGCCGACCAAGCATAGTCGTATGTCACCAGGTCCAGTTTAACATCGCCGTTGACATCGCCGCCGACAATGCCCCTTGGCCTCGCCGCAAGGGGGGATAGAAAGGCAGGAAATTCCGCGGCGGCTCCAAACCCGCCTTCGCCGTTTCCGGCAACTACCTGGACATTCTGGCTATCGTGGCGTCCGATGATGACGTCATTCTTGCCGTCGCCGTTCATGTCTCCAACGGCAACAGAAGCGGAATTGCCGGTGGCTGAAATCCTCGTGTAGGGTGGCCAGGTCGGGAGGGAAACTTGGGCAAGCGAACGAGCGGGCGCCGCGAGCGCGACCAGCGCGAGAGCAGTTAACAAGCTGCTGACGCTCGAAACGAGTCGCTGGCCGAATCGGCGAGCTTGAGGGGTTGGGTCCGTGTTTCTGGGAATTCTGCCGAGATGGGATCGGCACCAAGTTTGAACGAGGTCTGGTTTTTTCATCGGTTTACTCTTCGGGTTGAATTTTATTTTGGTTCAAATCGACAGTCGCTGTTCCGTTCCAAGTGGTCTCCCCTCTGCAACCGGTGTGCCAAGGACGCGGAGTCGCCTCTCAACCGCAGTGCTGAAGTGGCTCAAGCATGGTTGCGGAAGCGAAACCAAACCCGAGGAAACCCGCTCCAGCACGGCTCGAAATCAGGCGCGGAGCAAGCAGGCGATGAATCGAATCAAGCTGGAAGAATTCAGGAAAAATATTTCACGACCTGGAATGTGCGAGCCGGAAGAGCAGTCGAGACCGGCTGGGTTCTACAATCAAATTCCAATCAAACTGCGATGATGTTGCGAGCAAAGTGCGAGGAAAAGGTATCCCACGAAGAACTCCAGAAGCTGGGGAGATGGCCCACGGAACACACGGAACACACGAAAGCGGAGCGGGGTTAAGGTCGGCGAGAACGAACTCGCCCTCAGAATTCCCTCCCTTTTTCGTGTGGTTCGTGTGTTTCGTGGGCAAACTCCCCGTGAGAAGTTTCACCGCACCAGACGTTCGTATTCCAACTTGGGGTGGTGCCCGAAATTTATTAGCAAACCCAGTTTGAAGCCGCTGGCGTTCAAGTAATTGAGAACTTGCGCCCGATGCTCGTCCGTCAGTGCCGACACGGCTTTCAACTCCACGATGATCTTGCCGTAACAAACAAAGTCAGCGGTGTACCTCTGCTTCAGAGGCAGAATGCCCTGCATCTCGAATTCAATCTCCAGGCACTCTTGATAGACTGCCTCCAAGAACCCGCACCCCTTCTCGTTGTACACTTCGAAACAGGCTCCGATAATCCGGTAGCTCTCCTCCTTGAAAATCAAGTCCTTCATAAGCCTCCTTTCGGGTTCGTATTTGGCGCGTTTCGCCTGTGAATGTCAATTCGTTTGGAGGCCCACGAATCACGCGAATCACACGAATGGAGAGGGGAATGAGCGGGACGCCTTTATTGACGGCGCGAAGTCCGAGCGTCCCCCATCTTCTCTCCCCATCCCCTATCCGTGTAATCCGTGTGATTCGTGGGCCAACCTCTCTTCAGATTCATCGCGGCCGATCGACGGCATCTGCTTTGGAACGAAGGCGCGTCCAGGCCAACTGCTTTCCATCCTTGGTTGAAACCGTATCGCCTTCCTTGGGCCGGACGTTCGCTTCGCCGCCTGCGCTGGCCAGGAAGTCGGTCTCGAGGTCTCGGGAAGGAAAAGGCCCCAAGACGAGCCATTCGCGGACGAACGAACCGTCCACGATATGCACCGGAGCCGCGTTGTCACCCGCTTGCGCTGTCACCGATTGGTCGCAAAAAAGGCACTTCAGCAACACCAGCCAAATAGTTGAATCGACGGGGTAATGCTGTTTCACTGGTGGCCCGAGTTTAGTTGTCACGCAGAATCCAACCAAGGGAAAAACAGGACCAGGCGACTGGTAGGGCGGAGCTGCTGCTCCTCCACATCGACCGAAGACCGGCTGCGCGGCAACGCAGCCCTGCCAGTTCACGCGGAACTCGGTTTGAGGGGCTGCCTCTTGGCTGCGCGTAATTCCTGTTGCTGCTGGAGAAGTTGAACCCGTTCCGCGTCACTCGTCCCCGGCTGGCTCCCACGGTGGACCAAACGGGCGAGCTGCTGGTCCAGGAATTGGTTGCGCAAGCGCAACGCAAGATCCTGGAGTTGCTGCATGGGATTCGGGATCGGGCGGTTTTCCGCCAGCGCTTCGCTGATCAAACTGCGCACGGGCGGGGCCTCGAATTGATCCATCAACCCGCTCACACCGGCTTCGGGTTGCTTCCCGTGCAACGCCAGCCGGGCGGAAAGGATTTCGCGGACTTGCGCGTGCTGAACCCAATCGAGTTGAAGGTGAGCCGCGATCCAATCGATTACGTCGTCGTTCAGGAGCACGAGTTTCAGCAGCCAGAACTCCTGTGCGTTAGGCCTGGGAACGGCCTCCGGAGGGGCTGGGGAATTTGTTTCCGCCGCTTCTCTGGGCGGAGCCGCTTTTCCGGAAACTTTCCTGAACTCCGCGCGCATGGATTCGGGCGCGATCCCCAGGCGCAGCGCGGTCTTTTGGGCGTATTTATCCACGAGCACTTGATGGCCGGTTTTCTGCACGGCCTCGGCCATCGCTCGGGCGACGGTCATCTGCCCTTTGTCCGAGTTAACGTCGTGCGCCGCGCAGAGATGATTGAGGTAATAATCGAAGAACCCTTCCGCTTGCCCGATCAGCTTCTGGAACGCCGCGCCGCCGAATTCCTTGATGTAACTGTCCGGATCGTGCGGCGCGGGAATGGTGGCCACGCGGATCGCCAACCCCGACGCGAGCAAACTGTCCAGAACACGCACGGCCGCCGCTTGCCCAGCCGTGTCGGAATCGAAGCACAACACGACTTCGTCCACGTAACGCTTCAGGATGCGCGCGTGATCGGCCGTGAACGCGGTGCCTTGCGGCGCCACGATATTGCGCACGTCCGCCATGTAACAGGCGATCAAATCAAGCTGGCCCTCGCAAACGATCGCGCACCCGGCGTCCAGGATCGCGCGCTTCGATTTGTCGAGGCCGAAGAAAACTTTGCCTTTGGTGAAGATGGGCGTTTCGGGCGAATTGACGTATTTGGCCGTCTTCTCGTCGCCGGCGATCACGCGGCCGCTGAAGCCGATGACGCGCCCTTGTTCGTCGCAGATGGGAAACATGAGCCGGCCCCGGAACCGGTCGTAGTAACGATCCTCGCCTTCCTTGCGAATGATCAAGCCCGCCTGCTCGACGATCCGCCACTCGTAGTTCTTCGATTTCGCCCAGTTGACGGTGTCATCCCACGCATCCGGCGCGTAGCCCAGCCGGAACAGCTTCACCGCGTCCGGCGCAACGCTCCGCCTGGCCAGGTAAGCGCGGGCGGGTTCGGCGTGGGCGTCGTTCAGGAGATTCGTGTGCCAGCGCTGGGCAATGCGCTCGTGAATTTCAAGCAGCGTTTCCTTGAGAAACCGATTTTGCTGTGCACCGGGCTGTTTCTCGAATTCCAACGGAATCCGGGCGCGCTCGGCCAGGCGCCGGACGGCCTCGGTGAAGCTGATGTTCTCGTATTCCTGAATGAAACTGAACACGTCGCCGCCCTTGTGGCACCCGAAGCAATGGAAGATTTGTTTGTGCGGATTGACATTGAAGCTCGGGGTCTTCTCTTTGTGAAACGGGCAAAGCGCGACGAAGTTCGCCCCCGCGCGCTTGAGCGGCAAGACCGCGCTGATCACATCGACGATGTCGCTGGCCGCGCGGATTTGTTCGAGCGCGGCGGTTGAGAAGAGGCCGGCCATGGCAACTGGAGCGCAATGTACTGAAGGCCGCGACGGAAACCAAGGCTTCGTTGCCTCGGTCTCCTCAGTATGGCGGAGAGGTGCGTTCGCGGTATCGCCCGAAATCGCGGTTTTAGCTTTTCTGCGGCGGAATCAAAGCGGCGCAGCAATTCTTCCCATGCACCGTCTCTTCGGACCGCGGCCTTCAGGCCGCTTCAACGCTCGACTCCGGAGAGTGCACGGAAGCAGCCTGAAGGCTGCGGTCCGCGCAGTTTTCGGTTCTTGGGCCATGGGCATGGCTTCCTGGCCAAGGAAACTTCCCGTGAACCGGGTAGGGCTGCGTTGCCGCGCAGCCGGTCTTCAATCGATGCGGCGTCGCAGCAGCGCCGCCCTACCATTGATGGGTTCATGGGTCGGGTGCATGGCGCCGTCGCCAAGCCAGCTTCCCATGAACTGACGATAGGGCGAGCCTGTCCCCAGCGAGCCGGTCTGGACGTGCTCCACTCACGTCGAGCGGCTCGCCGGGACGGACTCGCCCTACCGGGTTCATGGGCCATGAGCAGGTCCGATAGGCACAGGGAGCTTTCCATGAACCGTCGGTTCGTAGCCGCCGAGGTAACGAGGCGGACACTTTGGTTAACCCGGAAATCCGCCTCCTCACGTCGGCGGCTACGGTTCATGGGCAGAACTTGTGAAAGCGCCGGAAAGGCCCTTGCCGCGAATCCAGGATTCGTCATAGATTCACCATCGTCATGAACCACTCCAAAATGTTCCGCTGTCGAAACCTGTGTTTCCGCGCCTTTCTCGCAATCCTCGTGTCGGTTCTGTGTGTCCACACCCGGGCGGCAGAAACCGCGCCGATCCGCGCGGGCATGATCGGCCTGGATACTTCCCACGTCCCCGCGTTCGCGAAGATTTTCAACAACCCGAAAGCCACGGGCGATCAGGCCGGCATCAAGATCGTGGCGGGATATCCCGGCGGCACCGACTATCCCGCGAGCCGCAACCGTGTCAAAGGATTCACCGAAGGGCTGCGCACCAATGGCGTCGAGATCGTCGAGACCATTCCGCAGTTGCTGCAGAAGGTGGATGGGGTCCTCCTCGAAAGCGTCGATGGCCGGATTCACTTGCAGGAAGCGATCCCCGTGATCAAAGCCGGCAAACCGCTGTTCATCGACAAGCCCGTCGCGGGTTCGCTCGCGGACGCCATCGCCATTTACGAATTGGCCAAGAAACACAACGTGCCGTGCTTCTCCAGTTCGTCGCTGCGGTTCGGCGGCGTTCAAGAACTGGCGAAGAACGAAAAACTCGGCGGCATCGTTGGCGCGATCACGTGGGGATCGTGCACGTATCAAGAAGGCACGCCGGACATGTTCTTTTACGGCATTCACGGAATCGAGCCGCTTTATGTGCTCATGGGCACGGGCTGCGAAACGGTCACACGTGTGCAGACGCCGGACACGGATGTGGTCACTGGCATTTGGAAGGATGGACGCGTCGGCACGTATCGCGGAATTCGCAAGAACAACGCCGCGTTCGGCGCCGTCGCCTTTGGGAGCAAAGCGATCATTCCCGCTGGCCGCGAAGGGGGCTATGAGGGCTTGTGTCGCGAGATTGGCCGCTTTTTCAAGACAGGCAGACCGCCGGTAAACGCCGAAGAAACGATTGAAATCTTCGCTTTCATGGAAGCGGCGGACGAAAGCAAACGCCAGGGCGGCAAACCGGTGTCGCTGGCGAGCGTGCTCGCGAAAGCCAAAGCAGAGGCCGCGGCGAAATTGATCCCTTGAACCGGTTCAAGGCCAAATCCCAAGGCGTGCGCGGCGACCAGGGATCGCCCATCTGGATGAAGTCACACGAACGAGATCCCACCTCCTGCCCACCAGATTCATTCGGCAAAGAGCCAAACAAATGAAGGAGACAAACGTATGAAGAATTCCCTAACACGACGTGGATTCATTGAACGCACAGCCGTCGGTTCCGCGGCTTTGACTTGGCTCGGCTCGCGCCGGGCACCCATGGTCTTCGCGGCTGACACTGCGAAACCGGCCTTGCTCGGAGGCACACCGGCACATACCGGAGGTTGGTCACCGTGGCCAACCTGGCGGGAATCGTGGGAACCGGCGATCATCAAGGTCCTCCGCAGTGGCAAATGGTATCGCGGCGAGGGCGGACACGTGGCGGAGTTCGAGGATGCCTACGCGAAACTGATCGGCGCCAAACGCTGCCTCGCCACCGCCAGCGGCACGACGTCTTTGCTGGTGGCCTTGCACGTGATGGGTGTGGATGCCGGCGACGAAGTGATTGTCTCGCCTTACACCTTCATCGCGACGTACAACGCCATCCTGATCAACAAGGCGCTGCCGGTTTTCGCCGACACCGACCCGGCCACGCTGAACATGGACCCCGCGTCGATCGAAAGCCGGATCACCGAACGCACCCGCGCCATCGTCCCCGTCCACATCTACGGCATGCCTTGCGACATGGACCCGATCAACGCCATCGCCCGCAAACACAAGCTCGCGGCCATCGAGGACGCCTGCCAGGCCTGGCTGGCTGAATACAAGGGCCGCAAGTGCGGCACGCTGGGTGACCTGGGTTGTTTCAGCTTCCAAAACTCCAAGCACATTCCTTCCGGCGAAGGCGGCGCGGTCACAGGCAACAGCGACGACCTTCTGGACCGATGCCACGCGTTCCACAACGTCGGGCGCGCCACGGGGAGCTTCAAGGGCGCAAGGCCGTATTTCACCCGCGGGAGCAATTATCGCATGCAACAGTTCCAGGCGGTCCTGCTCCTGCAACAATTCGAAAAGCTGGTGAAGGAAACAGCGCATCGGCAAGAGAACGCGGACTACCTGATTTCGCAGTTGAAGCAGATTCCCGGCATTCAGCCGGCGCGTTTGCCGGAGAACAGCCGGGCGGTGTGGCATCTCTTTCCGTTGCGCTACGACGCGCAGCAATTCCGCGGACTGCCGCGCGACAAGTTCATTCGCGCGCTCAGCGCCGAAGGCATCCCCAGCAGCGGCGGTTACCACGAACAATACTTCGACGGCATTCTGGACGAAGCGATCCAATCGCGCGGGTTCAAACGGCTCTTTAGCGCCGAACGCCTCAAGGCGTATCGCGAGAGCTTCCAGGAACTGAAAGGCAACCGCCAGGTTTGCGCGACGACGGTGGGTCTATCCCAGAACCTCCTCCTGGCCGAGCGCCGCGACATGGATCACATCGTCGAAGCGATCCGGAAGATTCAGAAGCACAGCGCAGAACTGGTGAAGGCAACGGCGTGAGTCCCCCCGGCCGATCTCGCCCAACTGAGCCAAACTAGCCTAGCCTAAGTGGTCCATTTCATAAATACGCTCACGTTCGCGGCAAGGGATTTTTCGGCCAGACGAGGCGCGAGCGACGAGCATATCCCGAAGTGGATCTGTAAGGAGCAAGCAACGAAGTCTGGCGAAAAAGAACTGCCGCCCTTCGGGTTGCGCCG
>VHCZ01000268.1 GCA_016871535.1 Verrucomicrobiota bacterium | reverse complement strand
GGACCACTTAGTCGCAATCCCGTTGCTGGTCTTGGCCCTTTTGCGGTCATACCAGCGCCGACAGTTCTCGTCCGAACGCTTGGCGAAATTGGCCGCCTCCACAAACGCCCAACTCAGATACTTGTTGCCGCACTTCGAATGGTTCTCTCCCTTCTGTTTGCCCTTGCTCAGCCGCCGGGAGTCCACCGCCCGGCAGTCGCTGGCGAAATCTCCGTCGGTCTTGAACCGCCCGATCTCGCCCACTTCCATCGTGATCGTCATGCCCAGGATTCTCCCAACCCCGGGAAGGGTCAGCAGCTTCTCGTAGAGCGGAATCTCCCGCGCGCAGCCCAGCACCGCCTTCTCCATGCGCCCCAGGCTCCGATTCAGCGCTTGGATGGGCTCCAACTGCACCGTGGCGATCAATTGATTGGCCGGATGTTCGTAGAGTCCTTTGCCCTTCTTGGGCTCCAGAGCCTTGAGCTCCTTCAGCGGCAGCGCGGAGCCGTGCGTGCCCGCATAAAGGCTCTTAAAGCTCAGAGCGTGTCCGAAAATTGCGCGGGGTCCTGCGGCGAGGGATTTTGGCTGTGGCCAAGGCGGCGAGGTCCGAGCATCCCCAACGCGGGCTGTAAGGACCGAGCCAACGCAGGCCACGGACAAAAGACCCGCCGCCCGGAGGGTTTTCGCGCCAAAGGCCGCCTGGCTTCGTTGCTCCTCAGTCGAAGATCCAGGGAGGATATTCTCCTTCGTCGCGCCTCGCCATCCGGCCTTTGGCGCGAAAACAAGACCCCGCGGAATTTTCGGACACGCTCTCAGGTACAAGGCCGTGCGCTGATGCACCAGGCTGGTGCGCCGCCGCAACAGATCTCGCACCGGTCGCAGCACCGGATCATACACATGCGCCTTGGGCAGGATTTTCAAGCGTTGCAGTTCGGCCAGGTGAAAGGCGTCGTGCTTGTCGTCGGCGTGCTTGATGCCGCTGTATTGTTGGATCTGGGCCGGATTGGCCAGGTCGATCCTGTAGCCCTCCGCGCGCAAGCCGTCCACCAGCCAATACCAATTGAACGTCGATTCCACCGCCATCGACTGGAGCTGTGGCTTGAAGGGCTTGAGAAAGTCCATCACCCCTTCCAACTCGCACTCCAGTTTCCGATGCGCGATGCGCTCGCCGTGCTGATTGATAATGCCGATCACAAGGTTGTTGCCGTGTAGGTCGATTCCTGCGATATATTTGTCTTCAGGTCTTCTCATAGTTCTTTCGTTGTTGGTTCACTGACTAACGGACCACAACGTTTTTACCGTGGGCAGACCTTCGTCTCAATCGCCCTTAATGTTTATCAGTTCAGGGGAAGCTTCCTTGGTTTCAGAACCATGCACTCGGCCCATGAACCGATCTCTGGTAGGGGGAGTCCGTCCCGGCGAGCCGCTCGACGGTGCGTGGAACACGTCCGGATCGGCTCGCTGGGGACAGGCTCGCCCTACCGGCGTGTTCAGGAGAAGTCGTTCACAAAGCAAAGGCAGACCCCTAATCAGTCCGCCCGCTTGATTCCGCTCCACAGATCGAGCGCGGGTCCGTTTCGTGACGCGCCCTTCGGCGTTTCGTCCTTCCGATACACGAACGCCATCGTCATCCGGTGCGCTTTGCAGAAGATCTTGCCATCCGCAGTCCGCTGGATCAAAGGCTGAAACGTTCCCGTGTTGACGTAGAGCCGGGCGGTGCGGCCGGCGGGATTGGAAAAGAAATCGTGCCGCGCCTCGTGCGTGTGGCCGTAAAAGAGATATTGGATTTCCGGGGCGAGGCGCGTATCAAATTCCCTCCGAGCGCCCTCAAACAACGGATCGCGATCTGGCGTAAGAAAGTCCGCGATGGGCACGACCTTCTCCGCAAAGTCCCGCAGCCGGTCGTAGCCGCCATCCTCCAGTTGCGCGCGGGCCAACTGCAGCCGATCCACCAGATCGCCGCTCACGAGCCAGTCCGCTTGGACTTCGTCCCACAGCTTGCCGAACTCGGAATCGACCACGCCGGAGATCGACTGGATGAGCGCATGCGTCAGCGCGTCTTTCTCCGGCTGGCCGAACTTGCGGAACATCCATTCGAGCCAGAGAAACACGTCGATAATCGGGCGCAGATCATTGACGTCCTTGATGTCCTTCGCCAGATCGGGCCGGCCGGATTCGGCCAGATGAAAAGTCAACCCGGCCATCAACTCCGCCGTGACGACCTCGCCGATGGCCATGACGCGATCGATGTGCGGCCCGATCTCCGGATCGAGCGGATCCCAACGCCGATCGCGTCGCAGGACTTCGCGGAGCAGAAGTGTTGCGACGCAGTTTTCGTCCCATTCATGACCGTGGCGCGCGTGCGTGCCGTATTCCGGCCAGTGAACGCTCCGTGAGAATTCCACAGCGACTGGCGCGAAAGCATCTTGAATCATCTTCTGCAGCGAAGGAAAATTGTGCAACGCGCGGTCGTGGTTGCCGATCACGTAATGAACCGTCGTGGGCAGCCGGGTCGCCTGCGCCGCCTTGTTCGCCAGGCGCACCAGATGCGGAGTGGCCTCCAGCGTATCTTTCAGGATGCGGCGGAAATGCGCTTCGATCTTCTTCACGTTGCGATTCATCCCCGTGGCCGGATCAATCTTGCCATTCCAGGGACGCTCATTCGGCGGGATGCTCTTGCCGGTGTGCTGGTCCTTGAACCATTGGCTGGTGCGCACCAGATCGTAAATGTCGCCCAGCAGCACGAGACGAATTTCCTTCGCGCCGCGCGGCAGGGCATTGCCGAGGAGGGCCGTCAGGAGAATCTTCTCGAAGGCGTCGGGATTGACGTTGTCCGACGCGGTCGCGTCGCAAAGGTGGAGGTCGCTGATGAGGGCAAGCATGACGGCCCACAGTATTTGAAGACCATTCAAACCAACGTGAAACCGAAACAGGCATTGATGCGCTGGACCAAGGCACGACGCCGAGTCAATTCGACGCTGCCGCGCCGGCGATACAACCGCTCCTTTTCCACCAAATACATCAGGTCGCACTTCACCAGTGTCTCCCAATCGAGACCGTCTGCGCCGTTCAACAGAATCTCGTTTTCTCTCGGCGGTCGGCTCGCGCGCTGGCTCGAACCTATCAGCACATTGACAAGAGGCGCGCGGCCAACGCGGTCTGGGTGGCTGACGATCACAGCCGGGTGCGGGCCGGCCTCAGCGAAATCGCACGTCCAGATCTCCCACTGTTTCATTCTGTTTCAACTTTTAAGGTGGAAGCGCGGGCGGTGCGGCGTTCAGCCCGGTGGTTGGCGCGAGTATAGAGATGGCGGAGACTCCCTGGAGGAAAAACCGCCGCGGACTGCTCTTGCGCCTCCAGGACGCGCAGACCGGCGCGCACGACCTCGCTGGCATTGTTGTAGCGCCCGCTGGCCACAAGCTCTTGAATCAGCGTCTCAAAGTGTTTGGTCAATGCGATGTTCATAATCCTCAGACTGGAATAGATGCTATCTATTGTCAATCGACTCGATTTTCGGTCACGGGTTGAAATCGGGTTCCCATCACCGCTGCGCTCGATTACCCTCCCGCCGTGCAAATCTACGACCATCCCAGTTTCCGCATGGCCTGCCGGCAATTCGACGCCGTGGCCGGGCATTTGCAGATTCCTGAATTGGATCGAGCCTGGATCAAGTTCCCGAAACGCTCGCTCACGGTCGTGCTGCCCATTCAACGGGACGACGGGTCGATGGAAGTGTTCTCCGGCTACCGCGTGCAACATCATCTGGCGCTCGGTCCCACGAAAGGCGGCTTGCGCTATCACCCGGACGTGACGCTGGGGGAAGTCGCCGCGCTGGCGATGTGGATGAGCTGGAAATGCGCATTGACGGGGCTTCCTTACGGCGGCGCCAAAGGCGGCATCGCGTGCGATCCGCGAGCGTTGTCTTCCACAGAACTCGAACGGCTCACGCGGCGCTACACGCAGGAAATGATCCCCTTCATCGGACCACAAATCGATATCATGGCGCCGGACGTCGGCACCAACGAACAAACCATGGCCTGGATGATGGATTCCTATTCGGTCCACATGGGCTACACCGTGCCCAGCATTGTCACGGGAAAACCCGTGGGCCTGGGCGGTTCGCTGGGGCGGCGCGAGGCGACCGGGCGCGGCGTCGGCTACCTGATCAATCGCGCCATGGATACGATCGGGCTGAACTCCGCTCAGGCCACCGCGGCGGTGCAGGGCTTCGGCAATGTGGGTTCCGTGGCCGCGTTTTCTCTGGCGAAATATGGCGTGAAGATCATTGCCGTCAGCGATGTGAATGGCGGGCTGCTCAACCGCAAGGGCATCGATCTCTGGAGTCTGGAAAAGCACGTCGCGCAGCACAAAACCGTCGCCGGCTTCAGCGAAGCCGAGCCGATCACCAACGAACAATTGCTAACCACGCCGTGCGAAATTCTGGTGCCGGCGGCGCTGGAACGCCAGATCACCGAAGCAAACGCCGCCCAAATCCGCTGCCGCGTTCTGGCGGAAGCCGCCAACGGCCCGACGACTCCCGAAGCGGACGCCATTCTGGATCAACGGCCGGAGATTTTCGTGATTCCCGATATCCTGTGCAACGCGGGTGGCGTGGTGGTCTCGTACTTCGAGTGGGTCCAGGATTTGCAGAGCTTCTTTTGGACGGAGACGGAGGTCATGGATAAACTCTTCCGCATTCTGGAAGGCGCCTTTGTCCAAACGCTGAGCCTGAGCCGGAAACGAAAAATCTCTATGCGCCTGGCGGCCTTGAGCCTGGGGGTGAAACGCGTGCAAGAGGCGAAACGATCTCGCGGGTTGTTTCCTTGAACTTGGGAAAGTCATTGAGAGGCGGATTGGGAATCTGGTTCTTATCCGCGCAATCCGTGAAATCCGCGGTTCAAGAATCTTGGCTTCCCGAGAGCGAGACGCGGGAGCCTCCTTCGGTCTCAGCCTCTGTTGCGTTGAGATCCGCCTTCGCAGCAATCAACACGTTGGCGACGGCCCTGGATCCTCTCCTACAGGCCTTGTGCAGCTCCGTTTCACCGTTACAGTATGACCGGCGGATAGCGCATGGGAACCATGAATCGAAGACCGTCCGGACCGCAGCCTTCAGGCTGCTTCCGGCCCCGCTCTGGAGTCCGGCGTCGAAGCGGCCCAAAGGCCACGGTCCGGAGAGGCGGTTCAGGGGAAGCTTCCACGGCCTCGGAACCGTGCGCGCGGCCCTTGAACCCAGCACTGGCAGGGCGGTGCTGCTGCGCTGCCGCATCAACAGAAGAACGGCTGCGCGGGGACGCAGCCTTTTCGCACAGACCCTTAGAATTGGAGGAAAAGTCGAATTGGGTTTTCATAGAGTTTTAGTTTTAGGCGGCTTGCGATTTCACCGCGGAGAACACGGATGGGGGCGGATTAGAAGAACGGCTGTTGGCGAGATGAAACCTGGACGCTCAAGGCCTGGACGGCTTGTCAGCCGAAGATTTCATCGCTACTGTTAAGCCATGCTGAAACGCCTTTCGAATGAACGCATTGTGGAAGTGATCGCCGAAGTCCGCGCGGCTCATTCGTATTCTTGATGCGGTTTGCGTGGACACAAACGTTTTGCTTCAAGCTTTTGGCCGAAACCAGCCATTCCGAAAAATCCGGGACGCTTGCTGCGCGGCACTCTGGAAATCGCGGTTTCAAACAAAGTCTTGCTGGAGTATGAGGAGAGAGGTCTTCGATTCGAGCTGGCGCCGTCATGAGCCGCGTCCACGACCATAACCGCCGCGCCTGGGATGAGCGCGTGCGACGGCAGGAATCGTACACGGCGACGGCGACCGAACCGCAGTTCAAGAATCCCCTGGCGGTCATCGATCAATGCGGCTGGTTGGGTGACGTGTCGGGCCGGCGCGTGCTTTGCCTGGCGGCGGGCGGCGGCAAACAAGGACCGCTTTACGCGGCGGCGGGCGCGATTGTCACGGTGGTCGATCTCAGCCCGAACATGCTCGAACTGGATCGCCAGGTCGCGGCAGAGCGGAAACTGAAAATCGAAACGGTCGAAGCTTCGATGGACGACTTGTCGATGTTTGGTGAAGCGAGTTTCGATCTGGTGGTTCAACCCGTGAGCACCTGTTACGTGCCGGATGTCGAACGCGTTTATCAACAAGTGGCGCGCGTCGCGGTCTCCGGCGGACTTTACATCAGCCAGCACAAGCAACCGGTGAATCTTCAGGCCGATGCTTTCCCGTCGGCGCGGGGTTATGTGTTGAACGAACCGTATCATCGGACCGGGCCGCTGCCGCCGGTCCCGGCGGGCACGGCGAACCGCGAGTCGGGCACGCTGGAATTCCTGCATCGTTGGGAGCAATTGCTTGGTGGATTGTGCCGGAACGGATTTGTGATCGAGGACGTCGCGGAGCCGCGGCATGCGGACCCGAAAGCGGAGCCCGGCACTTTCGGCCATCGCAGTTGCTACGTGCCGCCCTATATCAAAATCAAGGCGCGGAGGAGGAGCGAGGCCGCGTCGGAATCTGCCATACGGAAGATACTGCTTGGTCCGCGGGATGGACGACAAAGCTCGTAGCGCAGAGTTGCACTCTGCCGTATCGCAGAATTGTATTCTGCGGGGCGTCTCCCAGTCCGAGCACGCCGCGACTTGCCGGCGCCCTGCCGATTGGAAATCGGCGATACAGCAGATTGAAAATCTGCGCTACGGTTCTCCGGTCGATCTGTCGTCAATCCCACGGTCTGCACAGTTAACGACGGTGGGGCGACGCTCCTGCGGAGCCTTTCTTCGATGGCATTGGCTCGGCGGGAGCCTCGCCCAGCCTCGCCCCACCTCAACTGAGGGCATACCGGCGAGCGGCGCGTGGCTTTCTTTCCATTTGATCCGCGTCGAAATGTGCCTAGACTGCAAACCCGGCATGGCCCAAAGGGCCGAATCGGTAGAGCCATGAGATCGTATTGTGCAATGAGTTTCTTGCTTGGGAGCGCGCTGGTTTTGCCTTGCGCCGCGCAGGGCATTCGCGCGGTCACGAGGCCGACGCTGATGTCTCCGGCGCCGGGAATCTTTTTCCAGGCGCCGTTCGCACCAGGCGGCGCACCTGCGCCGCCGGCGGTTCCGCAGCCGGTTTGGTCCGTCCCGTCCGCGGCCGCGCCTTCCGGGCCGCCGGTCGCGTCAAAGGAAGAAGTGGCGCGCAACACACTCGCTTTTCAAAAGCAGCGCGCGCAAGCCGGCGCCGCCCACGCGCAATATGACCTGGGGGTTCGCTATCAGAAAGGGGACGGCGTGGATAAAGATCTGAAGCTGGCCAGGAAATGGCTTGCGGCAGCAGCGAAGAATGGCCACAGCCTGGCGTCCAAAAAACTGGCGGAACTCGAGAGGAAGTCGGATTGAGTCCAACGATATGAAAGCATTTCGAAACACTAATTTTGAGCGAATGAAACGAGCGAGCCTGGTCTTGTCCTTCGGGTCTGCGCTCTGGCTGGGGGGGTGCAGTGACGGAAACGTTTCGCAACAGCGCGCGCAGCAATCCCAGGAACTGGCGAAACTGCGTGATGAAAACAAAGAAGTTCAACGCTTTCGCACCGAAAACAAGGAACTCCCGAGGCTGCGGAAGGAGAATGCCGAGCTTCCCCAACTGCGCGGCCAGGCCGACGAAATCGAAAAGCTGCGCAAGGACAACGACCGCATCAAAAATGAAATCGCCGAACTGAGCAAAGCGCGGCGTCAAAGCCAGCAGGCCGCGCTTCAGGCGCAACAAGCCCAGCAAGCCGCCGCCGCATTGGCCCAGGCCCGCGGCGCGCTCCAATCCGGCGGGGCGACCAATGTCAACGACCCAAACATTCCGCAGGAAGGCGATGAACTCTACGTCGATCCGAAGTTCCTGACGAAAATCCTTCCCGATATCGACTGGTCGAAGCTGCAGCGAAAAGAGCCCCTCAACATCAAAGGATTGCTGGAGCAGCAAGGGTTCGTCCTGACGAACTATCAGCAATTGATCGAACTCGGCATTACGAATTACTCCGTCCGGCACGCGCCGAAGCCGCCGCCAACGGCGCCGGCGCCGCAGTAGGCGATCTTCGCGGATCGAAGGGTAGCCAAAGGAGCGCGGACAACTTGTCCTCGCGCTTCGAGCCATCGTCAGGAACTCGCGGACAGGCTGCCCGCGCTCGTGCGCCTGAGATGGCGATTGGTCGAAGCGGTGAAAGTCCGCTTCTGTGCGGTGAAGAATCGTGCGGTATTGAACCATAACTGCGTCGTGGAAACACGGGGTGGAGAGCAATGGAACGAGAACGGCCAGTCCGTAACGCCGTTCGTCTGTCGAGGCGAACAAAGTGAACTCGATTCGGTCGGCGCGGATGGGCGAGCCTGCGAGCGCTGTGCGAAGCCTGTCGCGGAGGG
>VHCZ01000267.1 GCA_016871535.1 Verrucomicrobiota bacterium | reverse complement strand
ATCATCCAGGCCAGGAAGAGGAACAGGGAACACTCCATGACGGCCTCTCTATGGGGTCGCAAGCGTGAAGGCATATCGTTCATGTTGAAAAAGGGTCCGGTTGTTGGCCCAAACGTTCATTCTCGCGTTCTGATTCCGCCGGAGCGTGCTTGGTCGGAGTCTACTCCACGCAACAGTGAAGCCATAGATGCTGAGGGACACGGCGAACTTCGCCGGCTTCAGCCACCCCGGAGCGCCATCGATCGCGCGCGAATCCATGACGAGACCTGGGGTGAAAAGCATCGTCAGTCCGGCCATGAGCCAACTGACGCGGCTCAAGGATTGGATGCAACGCGGCATGGCCGTTTTGTTTCTCGGACTGCGGAGTGATCCAGCATCAGGCTCCACACGGTGAGTTGGGTGTCCGGCAGTGTTTGACGGTCGATGATGCTGAATCCTCTTTTTTGATAGAAGGCAAGGTTGTGTTCGTTGGACGTTTCCAGGTAGCAGGGGAAGCGGTCTTCGCTGGCACGTCGTCTACCGGCTTCGAGCAGCGCGGAACCAAGCCCGGCGCCACAGCGATTCGGGAGTACGCCGATGGCGAACAGATACCAATACGGCTGCCTGCCCATGAGACGCGCACGGCGCTGTTCGACGAACTTTTCGTAGCGCAGCATTCGCCGCGTGGCTCCCCAGCCGACGAGAAACGGAGCAGCCAGGGCGCCGTTGCCAATCAACTGCACGCAGCGCGCCTTGTCGTGCCCCGGCCTCAACCAGATGGCGGCAGCGTCGTTTGGCTGAATGACATCGACACAACCAGACTTCCACGCGGACCGCAGCGCCAGCATGAAAACATGAGCCATGCCTCTCACGCGGACTGCCGGGTCCGGGAACAAGTGGACCGCGACCGGGTCGCTTGTGAACGCGCGAACCAGCGTCTCCACCACGCCGTGACCCTGGCCACGCGCATTGGTGACGAGGCGCGCGATCACGCCGTCCGGAATCTCGCGAGTTTGCACGGACGGAATCATGACATTGAGCGTTGCGGGAGCTTTCCCTGGGCTCCGGCGAGCGAGAGGCTGGCAATCAACGTGCCTAGAGTGAGGATCGATTTCATGGTTTGGATGCGTTGCTCGTACGTCTTCAGGGCTTGCTCGAAAGTCATCTTGCCCGGAGCCGTCGCCTGAACCGCTTCAGCGCGATGCCGTTCCCGTTTCAGAAAATCACCCAGACGAAGCTGCGCAACGCTCATTCTGTCCGTCGTCTCGCGTTGAGGGATTTTCAAATCAACTTGCCCGCAACTCGAACTCTGGCATAGTAACCGCCGGAATCCGCGTTGCGAACGAGGTTTGCAACCGGCGTTTTTTGCCACTGCTGCGAGTCTTGCTCTGTTTTGCTCGCTTTCATGCAAAAGTATAAAACGCGAATCGGCCGACCGAAAAAACAGCGTAAGGCCAATGCAATCCACATGTTGGAAGGGTGGCTGAGTGGTTTAAGGCACCTGACTCGAAATCAGGCGTAGGAGCAATCCTACCGGGGGTTCGAATCCCCCCCCTTCCGCCATTGTCCTCCCGGAAAATGAATCAACGGGCACCTTCACTTTTCTCTGTGCCTGATTCCAGACACGCGACTGCGCGAAGGTTAGCCCGTTGGATTTGGTGCGTCGGCAGGTATTAAACCGCCAACGGAATTAGGTCTGTAAGTTACTTCTTGGCTTCTCGCTTGGCTTCCCAGTCGATCTGACGGGAGTTGCCATCACGGCCCGGGAGTTCGATTTTCCCCTTGATCGAGTCGCCGCTGATTTTGCCGTTGTATTTCGTTGTAAACGTGTTGCCGCCTCGCTCCTGCGTTACGACGAACGTAAGCTCGTCACCTTTCAGTTTTCCATCCTTGATTTCGGTCTCGCGGGCGGCGCCTCCGTCGCGGCCAGGACGAGAAAGGCTGCCGGTCACTTTTTCGCCTTCAGCCTTCAGTTTCAGGGTGATCTGGACCGGATCGCTGCCTTGGCGGCCTTGCTGACTCCATTTCCACGTGCCGTTAACGTCGGCGGCTTTGGCGGTCGAGGTCAGGGCGAAGGTGGCGACGGAAATGATCGCCGCGGTGAGAAGAGAATTCAGCCGTCTTTGCATATGCTTTGATGTATCGAGTGGTGGTTGACTGTGTGTGAACCTGGCCCGGAAACAGTTCGAGCCAGCCTAAAGCCATCACGACGCAAGGGAATCGGAAAAGGTTACACCCTCGCCATCCCGTCCGCCCCCTGCTGATGAATGAAGGAGCCTTCACGCTCGTGAATCTTCTTCCTTCTTCCTCTCCCCGCGCGGGACGAGTGGGGGGAGGATTGAGGAAAGGGGTAATCCCCAATAAGACGGCGCTCCTCTCCCCGGCCCTTTCCTCTCTCCCCTTTCCTCCCTTCCAGGGAAGCGAGGGAGAAGATCCGAGGAGGCTGGGGAGTCGCACGGGAGAGTCCGTCCCAGGGTTCAAAGCGCGAACTCTCTTCGGAAAAGCGATCCTCCGCCAGGCACACCCGGGATTCCGCTTCAGACGAGGATATCCTTCACAACCTTGCCCGCCACGTCCGTTAACCGGAAGTCGCGTCCCTGAAACCGATACGTCAGGCGCTCGTGGTCGATGCCGAGGCAATGGAGAATGGTCGCGTGAAGATCGTTGATGTGAACGCCGTCGCGGAGGATGTTGTACGAGAAATCGTCCGTCTTGCCAAAGACCGTGCCGCCTTTGATTCCGCCCCCGGCCATCCACAAGCTATAACAGCGAGGGTGATGGTCGCGGCCAAAACTTTCTTTGGAGATGTTCCCCTGGCTGTAAGCCGTGCGCCCGAATTCGCCGCCCCAGACCACGAGCGTCTCATCCAGAAGCCCGCGCTGCTTCAAGTCCTTGAGGAGCGCGGCGGAGGCTTTGTCCGTCTGCAAGGCCTGCTGCCGGATCCCTTGCGGCAACCCGCCGTGATGATCCCAGTCGCGGTGCAAAAGTTTCACGAAGCGCACACCGCGCTCTGAGAGCCGCCGGGCGAGGAGGCAGTTGTTGGCAAACGACGGTTTGCCCGGCTCCGCGCCGTAGAGGTCGAGAATTTCCTTCGGTTCCCTGGAAATATCCATCAACTCCGGAACGCTGGTCTGCATGCGGAATGCCATTTCGTAGGCGTCGATGCGGGTCGCGATTTCCGGGTCGTTCAATTGTTCGAGCTGGAGGCGGTTGAGGGCCTGGACATGGTCCAGCATTCGGCGCCGCGTTTCGTGGCTCAGTCCAGGCGGATCGGAAATGAACAGCACGGGATCCCCCTGCCCGCGGAATTGCACGCCCTGGTGGTTGCTCGGCAAAAATCCATTGCCCCAGTAGCGCGTCTGAAGCGATTGGCCGCCGCGGCCCGAGATCATCACCACGAAGGCTGGCAAGCTGCTGTTTTCGCTGCCCAGGCCGTATGAAACCCACGCGCCCAGCGCGGGGCGACCCGGCTGCTGGTGGCCCGAGAAGAGATAAGTCACGGCCGGGTCGTGATTGATCGGATCGGTGTGGACGGCGCGCAGCAAGGCGATTTCATCTGCCACGCTGCCGATGTGCGGCAACAATTCGCTGATTTCCATGCCGCATTTGCCCTGGCGCTTGAACTCGAACGGCGATCCCACACAGAGCAGATACTTCTGTCCGCTGGTCATGCCCGTGATGCGCTGGCCCATGCGCACCGATTCGGGCAGCAGTTGCCCGGTCAGTTCGCGGAGCTTGGGCTTCGGATCGTAGAGGTCGATTTGTGACGGCGCTCCGGACATGAAGAGGTAAATCACGCGTTTGGCGTGCGGGGCAAAATGCAGAGGATTCACCGCGCCAAGGGACTTGAGTGCTGCTGCCGGCGTGCTGGCCGCGAGCAATCTGTCGTTGAGGAGCGACGCCAAGGCCACGGAGCCGAGACTCAGGCCGGTCGTCTTGAGAAACGCCCGGCGCGCCATTGTTTTTCTGAATTCCGATTCGAGGATCATAAGCTTGATCTATTTCAAACGGTTAAAGGTCATCCTTTCGTGATCGTTTCATCCAGATTCAAGAGCACCTGGCCAATCAAGGTCCACGCGGCGAGTTCGATCACATCGACGTTCGCCGGGGGCGGTGTGGCGCCAACGTGGACAAGCTGGTTTGCGTCCGCGCGATGCTTGAGGAAGTGATCGAGCTCGGCATCGAACGCTTTTGTAATTCGATCCAGTTCTGCCGCCGTCGGACTTCGGCCCAGGCAAACTCGAAAGGCATACCTCACACGGTCCGCGACGCTCGCGCCGCCTTGTTGCATGATTCGCAGGCCGAAACTCCGCGCGGCTTCGACATACACCGGATCATTCATCACGGCCAGCGCTTGCAAGGGCGTGTTCGTGCGCGGCCGCCGGACAGTGCAGGTCTCGCGGCTTGGGGCATCGAAAGTGACGAATGACGCGTAGGGAATCGAACGCCGCCAATAGACATACAGGCCGCGCCGATAGTTGTTGGTTCCTTTGCTCAAGTTCTGCTCCCAGGTCCGCGTGCCTTCGAAGGCCACTTGCTCCCAAAGCCCCGGCGGCTGAAACGGAAAGACGCTCGGTCCGCCGATTTGCGGATGCAAGAGACCGCTCACAGACATCGCCAGGTCGCGAATGGCTTCGGCTTCGAGCCGCTGGCGGGGAAAGTGCGCGAGCCAACGATTGCCCGGATCCTTTTGCTGATGGGCTGGCGAAGTTGCGGCGTCCTGTCGATACGCGGCCGAAGTCACGATGAGCCGATGCATGTGTTTCATGTCCCAACCCGACCGCACGAACTCGGTCGCCAGCCAATCCAAGAGTTCAGGATGGCTTGGCCGTTCACCCTGCGCGCCGAAATCTTCGGAAGTCTTCACGAGGCCAGCGCCAAAATGTTGCTGCCAGAATTGATTCACGACCACGCGGCTGGTCAGCGGGTGCTCCGCGTGCAACAGCCATTTCGCCAAACCCAGCCGGTTCTTGGGCAGTTTGTCGTCCCAGCGGAGAATCGCTTCGGGCACCCCGGTCGCCACCACTTCGCCCGGACGGTTGTACTCGCCGCGAATGAGCAAATGCGTGGCGCGCGGCTTTTCCATTTCTTGCATGACCATTGCGACGGGGATGGACTCTTGAAATTTCTGCCGTTCGCCGCGCCGTTCGTTCAGCACTTTGACCAGGTCTCGCGCTTCGGGGACAGACTGTTCCCGGTAATAGCGCTGCAATTCCAGATTCTGCGCGAGAGTTCGCCGCGCCGTATCGGCGAGCAGCAAGGCGCGGAGGTTTTCCGGAAGCGCAAAAAACGCCGGCAAATCATCCGAGGCGGTCATGGCCAGGCGAAAACGCGCCAGGGACTTGCGCGGCACAGGCGCGTCGAAAATCAGCCGCACCTCCAATTCCGTGCCCTCGCTGAAACCCACAGGGTCGGCGAAGCGGAACCAGGCGTAATGCGGCTCTTTGGCGTCGTCGTTGCCGGCGTCAATGGACCATCCGGTCTCGATGAGTTCGTCGAGCACGCCGTTGATCGGGTAACCGCCGCGACTCGCGTCGGCGGCCGCGGCCGCAATCGTGACCGCGTGTACCAGCACAGGTTCGGATCCGAGGCGGAAATAGAATCCGCCCTTCTCACTCGCGTTCGCCACCTTGACGAGCAGTTTGTTTTCTCCGGGCGCCAGGCGCGCCTGGATCTTATCCTGATCTGCGGCGGCAGTTCGGTTCGAGTCTCGGTTGTGAACCAATCTTCCGTTCAACCACACTTTCACGCTGCCACCGCTGCCCAGGCGCAACTCGACGCGCTGTGCTTCCGGAGCGTGCACGGTCCGGAAAAAATAAAACGCGGACTCCGTGCCCGGCAGCGCAGTGACTTCCCCGTCTTTCAAGTCGCTCGCGTTCTCCCATTTTACGTGGCCTTCCTGGTAAGTTGCCTTCAAATCCACGCCGTGTTCCGGGCCAAAGTCTTTGTCGAAGGCTTCCTTCTTTGATGACGCTGCGAAGGGGCCCAACCGCTTCCACGGAGCCATCTCAACCTTCTGGAAATTGCTCTTGGCTCTTTCCGGGTTCGCGCTGCGAGCGGTCATTTCGACGCGCGTCAGAATGAACTCGCCGTTTTCGCTGCGACCGGCTTTCCCATGCGCCGACTCCGCTGCCGGCAATGCTTCCAGTCGAACGCCGGAAATCGCGTTGGCGGGTGTGAACAGGCGGAGTTGGTAGGTGTCTTGATCCGGTGTGGCGCCCGTGACCGAGACGGAGTTATCCGCCGAGGCGCACAGTTTCGCGCCGTTCTGGGAGGCCAACTCGGTAGCCAGGAGTGGCCCCCAGTTATCGATGTTCTTTTCTCGATGGCGCTTCGCCCATTGTTCCTGACCCGCGGCCCAGGTCGCATTGGTCTCCGCGACGATTTTTCGATGGGCGAGTTCGAGCGCGGCGATTTCTGCGTTGAACTGGGCGAGCCGCTGCTCGTGCTCGGTGGATTTCAGTTCCACTCTCGGCACGGGATTCAATTGGGCATCGAGTCCGCCCTCTGGGACAGAGTTGAAGAACGCGAAGAACTGATAGTAATCCTTCTGGGTGATCGGATCGTATTTGTGATCATGGCATTCGGCGCAGGCCATTGAGGTTCCCATCCAGACGCGGGCCGTGGTATCGACGCGGCCCACGACGTATTTGACCGAGTATTCCTCCGGCAGCGCGCCGCCTTCGGAGGTGGTCATTTCATTCCGGTGAAACCCGGTGGCGATGAGCTGCTCGCGAGTCGGTTTGGGCAAGAGGTCGCCGGCCAACTGTTCGATGGTGAACTGGTCAAAGCGCATGTTGTCATTGAAGGCTTTGATCACCCAATCCCGCCAATGCCACATGTCGCGATGGTTGTCGTGATGATATCCCTGGGTCTCGCCGTATCGCGCCAGGTCCAGCCAGAACATGGCCTGACGTTCGCCGTGGGCTTTGGATTTGAGCAAGCGATCCACAACCTTCTCGTAAGCTTCGGGAGTTTCATCAGCCAAAAAGGCGTCGATCTCCTCAACGGTTGGCGGAAGGCCTGTCAGATCGAGAATGGCCCGGCGGAGCAGCTTTTCCTTCGGAGCTTCGCGGGACGGCTCCAGGCCTGCTTGCTCCAGCCGATCCAGGACGAAACGATCAATCTCGTTCCTCGGCCAGGTCTTGCTTTTGGTTTCGGGCGGGTCGATTCGACGAGGCTTCACATAAGCCCAATGCTCTTGCCAATCTGCGCCTTCCGCGACCCATTGCTTGAGCAGATCGATTTGCTTTGGCGAAAGCGGCTTTCCGCCTTTCTTCGCCGGAGGCATCAGGTCGTCCTCGTTATCCGTGGTGATGCGGCGGACCAACTCGCTCTTGTTCAAGTCGCCAGGAACCACCGCGATCGCACCGGATTTGGCGGGAGTGAAAGCAAATCGTTTGAGGTCGAGCCGCAGTCCGGCTTTGCGCGCCTTTTCATCCGGACCGTGGCAGGCGTAGCAATGATCGGAGAGAATGGCGCGGATGTCGCGGTTGAAATCGACTTTCGCCGGTGCGGCAAATAATTGCTCTGAGAACCAGGCACACGGACAGAAAAACAACGTGGCGGTCAAAAACAGTCGCGTCGGGCTCATGATATTGCGGCGTAACACTGCTAATCTAAGCAAACGCACGGCAGAGGGCAAACGGGAATCTCCCTTGGGCGCGTTGAAGGCGTTAGAGCGTTATAATAGCGTTGAAGCGTTACAGGGTGAAGAAAGCGGAAACGATTTGACCCATGGAAACGCTCTAACACTCCAACGCTTCGACGGCTTCGCTCGCCGCGCCGCGTCAACCTTTACCTCTGAACTGCCTGGCCCAGGCGAGCAGCTCCCCATAAAGCTTCGGATGTTCCGATTCGGGGAGGTCAGTTTCCTCCACCATTTCTTCCCAGACGATGCCGAAGCATTCCTCGACGGAAATCCCGTTGTTGACGCAGCGACGGAGCGAGCGCCGGAATTGGCGGCGAAACTCCTTCTTGCTCGCCTTCCCCTTCACGACAGATAGAATCATCTGGCGGTCCTTCTTACCGCACTGAAGCCGCCAGTTTTTTTTCGTTTCGGACCCAGTACATATTGCGCTTATCGTACGGCCCGGTCTTGCAGGTGACCGGGCACGGGAGGGTCATCGTGCCGAGGTGATCCGCCGTGAACGAGCGTTCATCCGGGAAATACAGGGGGCTGACGTGTTCCTGTCCGCAGTTTTTGCATCGAAAGAAGACGGGCATAGGCAAAGGTGGGGTTTGGGTTAGCTGTTCGGTGAATGACCCTGGGCACCGTGTGCCTGAAACTTCCTAAGTGGTCCATTTCATAAATACGCTCACGTTCGCGGCAAGGGATTTTTCGGCCAGACGAGGCGCGAGCGACGAGCATATCCCGAAGTGGATCTGTAAGGAGCAAGCAACGAAGTCTGGCGAAAAA
>VHCZ01000266.1 GCA_016871535.1 Verrucomicrobiota bacterium | reverse complement strand
CACGCGCCCTCGCGTGTTCCGACCGGCGCCCCCGCCGGTCGGAACGTTGTAGAAACTCAGTCACCAAAGGGTAACCGCTCCTTGCGAGTGGTGTGGTCGGCGAGGGCGCCGCCCCCAGCACGCGAGGGCGCGTGCGCTCCCCATCTGACTGAATTATACGGCTAAGTGGCCGATGGTCGTTCGGCTCAGAGTGGACTCTTCGCGACTCTTCGCCCTACCTTGAAGATTCCCATTGACGGCAGGAGGGTTCGGACTAACGGTTTGATCGACCCAAGACTTCGCGTGAAGCGTTGTCAGAGAAATTGATCCATGAAACCTGCCTTGTTGACCCTGTTGAGTTGGCTCGCTGTCGCCTGGCTCTCGGCGCCCGCGTTAGCGCAGTCGGATGCCTCGGACGACTTCAAATACAAAACGAATCCGCTCACCACGAAAAGTCTCGGACGAGATCTCCAAAAGTCCCTTAAACCGCAGAATCAGGAAATCGTGTTCGGCGATCCCATCGCCGTAGAACTCGACGACGTGCCCTTCGTGAGATTGGAAGAAGTCCCCGAAGAACCAAAAACCATCCCGAAAGTCGTCATCTCGGAAGGATTCGATGATCTCGTCAATCGCGTCGCGCACGCCAAAGCCATCGATAAAATCCAGCGCGGCTACTTTCAGAAATACATTCTGAGTCTGGCGGAGGAGAGCGGTGAGCGCGAGTTGAAGCCGCTGCCCAACGACACGGACAAGCGATTCTGGACCGACGACATGAAGAACGAGCAATACAGCAACTACAACTCCATCGTCGGCACGCTGGTCGGGATCAATCTCGCCCACCATTATCTCGGCCATTACCGGAAGTATCAGGCGAAACTCGTCAACGCCGAGGGCAAGCACGCGCCGATCAACAATCTTCTGACACCCAAGGAATGGGATGAATCACTCCGGCTTGGTGTCCGCAACGCGCTCAACGCCGGCTGCGCGATCGAAGGTGTCCTGCCGTTTTTTGAGTGCTTCGAAAAAATGCCCGAACGCCCGGCCTGGACGGCTTTCTTTGTCCCGGACGACGCCAAGTACAAGGACATCAAGAAAACGCTGGAGAAAGTGCAGAAGGATTACTTTTCAGGGAAGCGTGACTGATCGCGAACGGGACGGAGACGCGAATTTCACGAATTGATCGCTCAAGCACGGCCAGGCCAATTCCCTTGAGGGAGGTATCTGTCTGGCGTTGGTAGGGACGGATTCCACTCCGTCCCTGACTAACTAATCCTTGAGCCCTCTCTTCAAGGGAGAGACGAACAACGGAAAAACCAGGAGCCTCCGTTGGCCCATCGTCTCTTCCTGGTGGCGGTCTGCCTCAAGGCTTGATTTGGGGACGGAGCGGAATCCGTCCCTACCAACGCTAAACACGTACTGAGGGAGAGGGAGCATCACGCCTCCCAAGAGGGGAACTGACAACAAAGGCAATCCAGCAAAGTTCCCTTCTACCGCTTTCAAACCTTCTTGAGCGATGCCCGCAGATGTTCGAGCGACCGCGCGGCCTGGTCGATCGTGCCGCACTCGACGGAGAGCGTGAGATCGCGTTTCGAGCGGCGGCAAATCTGAATCACCCGCGCCCAATCGATCACGCCCTCGCCGCACGCGCAGCCCACCGGCGTGCCCGTCACTTTGCCGCGTTCCGCCGAAGATTGTTCGACGGAGATATCCTTGGCGTGGATGTGCACGACGCGATGGATGATTCTAGCGAGCCATCTCAACGGATCGTGGCCCCTCAGGTAAGCGTTGCCGGTGTCGAAGTTGATCCCGACGGACGGGCTTTTCACAAGCCGATAAATGCGATCCAGCCCTTCGGAGTGCTGGCTGTATTGCTGGTGAGGCTCCAGGCCAATCAGGATGCCGCGCGGCTCCGCCACCTTGGCCGCTTCCTGGATCGTGTAGCGCATCAAGGTGAAATCCTCTGCTTCGGTAGTCCAGGGCTGCTTCGGACCTTCATCGGTGTTCACGACCGGCGCGCCGCACTCGGCCGCGAAGCGAATGGCCTGCTTCAGATACTCGACGCTGATCTCCGGCCGGCCCAGCGGCGTGTGGGCCGAAAGCCCGGAAAGCTTCACGCCGACGGCTTCGCACGCGCGGCGGATGCGCAAGGGGTCGTCGAACATGGAGACGCTGTGGAAGTAGCCCGCCTCGCTGAGCAACTCGCGGCCCCAATGGACCATGGGTTCGACGTGGGTATAGCCGAGTTCCGCGGCTTTTGCGACGCCCCACTCGAAGGGTTTGTCGTTGTGGCGGACGAATTCGAGGTTAATGGCGATGGAGATTTTGTTCATAAGAATGCAAGGTTTGGATCTGCGCTACGCCACACATCTGTGACAGGCGCCCTATCGATTTGCGGCAGGCGCGGTTGCGCTGGCCTCACGGCCGCCGACCCACTGTTGATACCGCTGCTGCAAAAATTCCCTCGGCTTGAAGTCCGCATACACCAGCACGAGGTACCCAATGCCGAACCGTTCGCCCGCCTTGTATTCGAGGGGCGCCTTGTCCAGGCCTTGTGTGACCGACAAATAGGCGAATGGATTCAGCATGCTGAAAAATCGCGTCGGGCCCGCTGTCCGATCAGGATTCGCAAACACGGCGACTACGGCTTCCCGCCCGCCAATCGCGTGAGAAACGGCGCTCCACCGGGCGGCGATGACGTCCCGGTTCTGGGTCGCACTGTAAGGCGCGCCTTCGGAGTTTTGGTGTTTGGCGGCGTGATTGAATGCTTCGGGCAAGCGCAGGCCCAGGCCATTGTATTCGCTGCCGGTCAAAGTGACTTTCGGAGCGCCGGCGCCGACCTCGAATTCCCCGCGCCACTCTAGCGCGACTTCGCCGGTCGCCTCGTCCGCCGTGAGCGTCAACGTGCGGCGTTCCACAAGCAACGCGCAGGCTTCGGTTTCGGGGCGCGCCTTGTCTTTGTCCGCGACCCAATGGATCAATTGGGTGAACGTCGCCTGGGGGAGTCCTGCGGCGTTTCTTCCGCTTCCGTGCAAGAGCAGTTTCACCGAACGCTCATGGCCGGGCTGGCCGGTTTCCTCCCAGAAATTCACGCCGTTGGCCCGGATGGCGTACATCAAACCGTGATGGTGGAGATGATCGGCAGGCGCGTCGCGCAGGACGTTGTCGCCTCGCAGTGTCCTCAATTCGCGGACGTAGGGTTTGAACTGGTTTGAAGCGAACGCGTAAACGAGCAGGGGCCGGTCCTTGAACCGGATTTCCAGTTTGCCTCTCGCTTCTTGAATTGCGAGCACAAGATCGCTCCCGGAGCTGGCTGCCTCGGAGGCAAACCCGGCTGGTGCGCCCGCCAAACAAACCGCGTTGGCGGCGAGGAACGCGGGGCGACGAACGAGCTTCCAAAATCTGAAACTCGAATCTCGAAATCCAAAACCAACCCGAATCGGGAGATTCAAAACCCCAAATGCCTGGCTCAATCGTTTCCGAAGTTGGACTGGTGTATCCACACTCCAGCTTAGCCCCGTGGCCAGGACGGCCATTGATGCACGTCAAGTGTCCGTGGGCAGGTGTCCTCGCTGTTTTCAGTGGCTCACGCACTCGGTTCATATTTGATTTGGTTCGCGTCGAGATACTGTTTGATCTTCTGTGCTGGCATACGAACTCCTTTCTCAATGGATGGCAGTGGGCAGTAATTCTCATTTTGGCCTGCACGTTCTTCTTGTCGCCAAAACGAGAAATCGCAGGATCGCCCACGCACCCCAAAGCGACGCGGGGAATGTTGACTCCAATCAAAGCAAAGCGTAACAAGGCTGAGAACAATTCATAAATCCACTAAAAGTCCACTTATGAAAAATCGAACCCCTCTGACACGCCGCGCCTTTCTGGGAACCGCGGGAACTCTCACCGCTTTCGCGATCGTGCCCCGCCATGTCGTGGCCGGCAGCGGCCAGACGCCGCCCAGCGAGAAGCTGAACATCGCCGGCATCGGCGTCGGCGGCCAGGGCGCGGGCGACATCGCCGGCGTCGCCACTGGGAACAACATTGTGGCGCTGTGCGACGTGGACACGCGACACTCGTCAGGCAGCTACAAGAGGTTTGCCGACGCCAAACCGTTCCGCGACTTCCGCAAGATGTTCGATGAAATGGAAAAGAGCATCGACGCCGTCGTCGTGGCCACACCGGACCACACGCACGCCGTGGCGGCAATGGCGGCGATCAAGCGCGGCAAGCACGTCTATTGCGAGAAACCGCTGGCGCATTCGGTCTATGAAGTCCGCCAATTGATGAAAGCCGCGCAGGAACACAAGGTCGTCACCCAGCTCGGCAACCAGGGACATTCCTTCGACACGATCCGCCAGTTTTGCGAATGGGTTTGGGATGGGGCCATCGGCAAAGTCCACACCATTCACTGCGGATGCACGGCGGTGAATTCAGGAATCGACCGATTGTCGCGCTTGCAGGAGAAGCACGAAGTTCCCGCCACCCTCGATTGGGATCAGTGGCTGGGCCCGGCGCTGTGGCGCCCCTATCATCCCGCGTATTTGCCGGGAAGCTGGCGCGGCTGGGTCCCGTTCGGCAACGGCACCGTGGGGGATTGGACCTGTCACGTCGTCGATCCGGTTTTCTGGGCGCTGGACCTGGGCGCGCCTTCGACGATTCAAGCGAAGGTGAAGGATTACGATCCGAAAACTCAGGGCGATGCTTTCCCGAAAGGGGAAATCATCACTTACCAGTTCCCGGCTAACAGCAAGCGCGGTGCAGTGACGATGCATTGGTACAGCGGCACCGAGCGCATCCCGCGGCCTGCAGAACTGGGCCCCAATGAGAAACACGAAGAGACTGGCGCCGTGGTCATCGGCGAAAAGGGCACGATCGTTTACGGCTCGCACGGTGCGGCCCGCGTCCGGCTTGTTCCCGAATCCAGGATGGAGGAGTACAAACGACCGGAGAAGACCTTGCCACGGGTGAAGAACCACCAGCAGGACTGGCTGCAGGCGATTCGGAATGGCAGCAAAGCCGGATCCGATTTCTCTTACGGCGGCCCGCTCACAGAGCTCGCGATGCTCGGCGTGATCGCAATCATGCATCCAGGACAAAAACTGGAATGGGACGCCGCGGCCGTGCGCTTCAAGAATTCCGCGGACGCCAACAAACTCCTCAACCCGCCGTATCGGGAAGGCTGGAAGCTGTGACGCTTACATGCTGAACACGATCACGTCGTCTCCGGCGTGATTCGGCCGGACCAGGACTTCGATGGCGCGGCAGTGGACGAGCCGCACTCGGGCGAATTCGCGGAGGGTCCCGCCCACGGCCTGTCCGACGGAATTGAGCGCCGATCCGGCTTCCTTGCGCTCGGTATCGACAAAGGTGAGCAATTCTTCGCCGCTGCCTTCCTGCACCAGATCGTTCGGGAAAAAGACGTAGATGCGGGACGGATCGAAGTTGGCATCGGGCAAGCACGCGACGCAGCGTTTGAGTTCTTCCGCCAGGCTCGGCAGGACCTCGCCCGCGTAAGTCGGCATTCCATAAACTCTGATAACCATAAGCAAACTCCTTTCTTGGGAACCATTCGGAAGCTAGGACTCGCCCTGTGAGTTGTCAAATCAAGGGAAGGTTCCCTGGGCTGGAGGACGCAATCCACTTGGGATTGGCGGACCACGACACACAAGATTCGTGTAAGGAGCAGAGAAGTCTGGCGCACTCCAAAACCTGACGGGCTCATCGGACCCGGTAGGGCGAGTCCGTCCCGGCGAGCCGCTCGACGAGCTTTGAACACGTCCGACTCGGCTCGCTGGGACAGCTCGCCCTACCGTTGAATTGCCTGAAAGGATTTTGCTCTGGGTCCGCCAATTTCAGAGACGAGAATTCCTGAAGCGAGCGTTGCGTTGCGGAGTCCAAAGTGGCAAGACCCATTCGCGAACGAAAGGAACCGCTTATGTCTTCACCGATTCACCGACGCGCATTTGTCAAAGGAACCCTCCTCTCCGCCGCGGGGCTGACTCTGAGTTCAGCTTCGTCAGGCCAGGCTTCGCCGAACGCTGCCGCCGCTTCGTCTGCGGCAAAACCCGGCTTGTCCACGGGCAAAATCGGAAAACTCGAAGTCAGCCGGCTGATTCTGGGCGGCAATCTCCTGACGCATTACACGCACAGCCGCGACCTGAAGTACGTCTATGCCCTCGCGGCGCATTACAACACGGACGAGAAAATCATGGAGACTCTCGCTTTGGCCGAAGCGCAAGGGATCAACACGGTCTCGATGCACAATCCGCCGCATCCCATCTCGATTCTCAAACGCTACCGCAAAGAGCGCGGCGGCAAAATCCAATGGATCATTTGCCCCACCGCGGCGGTGGACTCCGACCTGTCGCAATACCGCCAGCAGATTGAAGATCTCGTGTCGGCAGGCTGCGAGGCGATCTATTTGTGGGGCGTTCACAGTGACGCGCTGGTCGCGCGCGATCGGATCGATTTCATCGCCAAAGCCGTCGAAGCGGCCAAAGAGTTCGGCGTGGCGTCGGGGGTAGGGGCGCACGCGCTCGACGTCTTCAAAGCGTGCGAACGCTACGGCGTGAAGGCGGATTTCTATATCAAGACGTTTCACCATCACAATTACCCCACCGGCCCGAAGCCGGAGCAATTGAAAGCGCCGTACAGCGAGTTCCCCGGCTATTGGTGCCGCGACCCGCAAGAGACGGCCGAATTCATGAAGAGCGTCTCGAAGCCATGGATTGCCTTCAAAGTCATGGCCGCCGGGGCGATCCCGCCCAAGGACGCGTTTCGGTACGTATTCCAGAACGGCGCGGACTTCGTGCTGGCGGGCATGTTTGACTTCGAGATCGCGGAAGACGTTCGCATCGCCAGAGAAACTCTTGCCGGAATCAACGAACGCGCGCGTCCGTGGCGGGCATAACACGCCGCGCGGCTGACGCCGCAACCAAAGCAACCACGGATCACACGGATGGAGAAGGGAATGACTTGGACCTAGAAGTTCCTATCCGTGTTCATCGGCGTCTATCTGCGGTTCAACTGCGGAGTTTGGCTTCCAAGTGAAGCCGTCCACGTAGCGCAGAGTCGCACTCTGCCGTATCGCAGAATTGCACTCTGCGAACCGCCGACCAGTCCACGGACCTGGGAGCTTGCCGACGCCATGCCGATGACAAATCGGCGATACAGCAGATTGGAAATCTGCGCTACGGCCACCGACAACTTGTGGATGCACCGCGATGGTTTTGGCCGAAGGGTCCGTCTTGTCAGCCCAAGAATTCGGCCCCAAACTGAGTTCCATGACTGCGGGATCATTGCTCGAATTTCATCAGCGCCTGGGCGCGCAGTGGATCGAGGTGAGCGGGGAGAAAATTCCAGCTCATTACGGCGATGTGCTCGCTGAATACACAGCGATGCGCGAGGCAGCCGTGGTGCTTGACCTGAGTTTCCGTGGGCGTCTGTGTCTGACGGGCGCGGACCGGCAACGTTTCTTGCACGGCCAGGTGACCCACGACGTGAACGGTTTGAAAGCCGGAGAGGGTTGCTACGCCGCGCTCGTCACCGCCAAAGGCCGAATCGTCAGCGATCTGAATCTCTACCTTCTGGCGGACGAAATCCTTCTCGATTTCGAGCCGGGCCTGGTCACGAAGGTCAAAGAGCGGCTGGAGAAGTTCATCATCGCGGATGATGCGCAGGTTGTGGACGCCGCTCCCCATTACGGATTGCTCAGCGTCCAAGGACCGAAAGCCGCGGAGGTTCTGCGTCAGGCCCGGACCGAGGCCGAGTTGCCCGTCAAACAGATGACTTTCCGCACGGCGGAGCATTCTGACTTTGGGCAGATTTATCTCATAAATTGCGCGCGCCTGCTGACCTCCGGTTTTGATGTGTTTGTTCCAACGGAGGCGATGGAGGCCGCGGCGGAACGTTTGGTTGCGGCCGCAGAAAGCGTCGGTGGCCGCCCGTGCGGGTGGCAGGCACTGGAAATCGCGCGCGTGGAGGCGGGCATCCCGCGCTTCGGCGTGGACATGGATGAATCGAACCTCGCGCCTGAAGCCGGCATCGAAAGCCGCGCCATCAGCTACAGCAAAGGCTGCTATACCGGCCAGGAAGTCATTGCCCGCATTCGCACCTATGGGCAAGTGGCCAGGGCATTGCGCCGGCTTCGGCTGGCGGACGATCTCTCGCAACTGCCCGCCAGAGGCGACAAACTGTTTAAGGACAGCAAGGAAGTTGGATACATCACGAGCGCCGTCCGATCCCCGGGGCTCAAGGCGAGCCTTGCGCTTGGCTACGTGCGCAAGGAGACCAATCAAGCCGGAACCGAATTGAGCCTCGATGGAAACGGAGGAGCGCCAGTCCGCGTCCTGGGTGAGCCGTTCCAGGCAGAATGGTAGATAGGGGTAGGGATGACACACGAGCGTCACCCCTCCCTCCGAACCGGACGGGCGGATTTCCCGCATCCGGCTCTCCGGTTGATGGGGTCTCGACGAGAGAGAGCGCACCTTTCGTGCGGTCTCCA
>VHCZ01000265.1 GCA_016871535.1 Verrucomicrobiota bacterium | reverse complement strand
GTTCTGCTCACTCGAAATGACCTTTTGTTGGTTGTTAGCTGTTCTTGAACAAACATATTTCAACCAATATTGACGGGCATTTCGAGCTTTTTTCTTTTTTCAAGCCAATAATCACGCTTGTTGCAGGACTAGTGTCAATCCTGTTGTCTCTTGTTGTTTTTGAGTTTTTGAGTTCTTTGCGCTCTTTTGCGGCTCCGGTTTGGAAACGCTCACAAGGTGGACAAGGTCAATTATGCCTGCGAAACTTCGTTGCCGTTGTGCTGCCTTGCGCAATAAAGTGGAAAAATGTTAAGCGAAACCATTAGGGAACATCTTCGGGCAGTGCCGTTCAGGGCGTTCGTCATCCGAATGAATGACGGTCGGCAATTCAAAGTGCCTCATCCGGATTTTGCGGCCGTGTCGCCGAAGGGAGGCTCGGTTTTGATTTTTCACGAGAATGATGCAGTCACTCATCTGAGTGCACTGTTGGTTGCGTCAGTCGCTCCGGTGACGGCGCCACGGACAAGACGAATTCGTTCTGCAAAGTAGATGATACCTCTGACCTCTGATCACTGATGGGTGGAGCGGGCTACCAGCCCGTTTTCAGCGGCAACTTGCCGCTGAACTGACCAACTCTTTGGATACGCATGAAGTTCGTCTGGCCAAACTCGACGGCCGCACCCTCGAGATGCAATTTCGTGATAAAGCCGCGTCTTATCTGGGGCGGATTGTGCGAGGAGTGCGGGTCGTTTCGGTTGGCGACCTGGCAGACGAACTTGAGGGAGTGTTGTCGGAGCAGGAATGGGACGAGCTGCTGCGGATCGATGAGCTAGCAGATTGAAAATCTGCGCTACGCTAAACACATACCCGGCCTGTCTTCTCTGCCCAGTTCAAGTGAAGTTTTGGATGCGAGCAAGATGCCTACCCTACTCCGGAGGCCAGGCCGACAGGGCGGAACCAGGGAACGGCCTATCCAAAACGAGGACATTTGGGGACAGAAAAGAAGACAGGGACCAACAGTCATTAGTCAAGGAATCATGAATCACCACCATTACCGACCCCTTTTCCTGTGAAACTCTGACAAGCATCACGCGAAGAACACACGCCAGGGAGGTGCGTGGGGCCGCCGCCGGAGAGCCGACTGCCATCCGGCGGCGGTTTTTTTATTGCCTCAACTGCCTCAACTCTTCCGACTTGTTTGGCGAATCCACCCACCGTAGGATCCGATCATGGCCGTAACGACCGAACGCGTTGATCGTCTCGAAGAGGCGCTGACAAAGTTCATGGAACAAACTTCCTTGATCCTTGCCGCCACGCGCGAAGACATTACCGAAATCCGGGCGAGCAATGCACGCACGGATCGCCAATTGCTCGAAATGCAAAAGCAGGCGGAGAAGGACCGCCAGCAGGCAGAGAAGGATCGTCAGCAGGCAGAGAAGGATCGTCAGCAGGCAGAGAAGGATCGTCAGCAGGCAGAGAAGGATCGTCAGCAGGCAGAGAAGGAACGCAAGGAATTTAACCGTCAACTTGCAGCGCTTTCCGACCGTCTTGGAACTTTGATCGAAGATATGGTGGCGCCGAATGCGCCGCGCGTTGCGCGTACTCTGTTCAAGGGCGACGAGGTTATTGCGTCGGCAATCCGCGTCAAGCGCCAGCATCCTTCCGAGCCAGGGCGGAACATCGAGATTGATTTGATCGTTGTGGGACACCGCCACTTGCTGATCTGCGAAGCCAAGTCCAAAGTCACTGTGGAGAAAGCCGCAGCTTTCCAGGACAAGATTCGTTCGATCCCCGAGTTTTTCCCGGAATTCTCCAGTTTCAAGGTTTTGCCGCTGATTGCCAGCGTGACGATCGAACCGACACTGGTGACCCATCTGAGTCGACTTCGAATTTACGCGTTAGGATTTGGCGAAGACACGATGGAAATTCTCAACTCGGACGCGTTCTGATCGACGGTGAATTCTGGGATTCCGGCCGTCGTGGATTCCGGTGTTGCCGAAGCAAGTTCGCCATCTTCCCGCTTCGCTTCGAGGTGTTACTTAGGAGCAGTTGAACTCGCGCAGCGTGATTTGTTAGTAAGTCAGCCAATTTGTGAATAAGTTTTCTTTGACTTCGGAGGAGGAAAACTGATAGAAGTTTTCGCGTCAGATAAAGGTTGGAAAACTCTGGATGATCATGGAAATCACGAGGCTGAAGATGATCGAGACGTTCAAATCCCGATTCAAGGAACGAGGTGATTGCCGTGTAGTTCGAGCTTCCAGCAAGGAGGTAAAACGTCGTTCACTCCACAGAACGACGTAGGGAGAAGAGTCTGCTTCGCAGACGCAGGGAGGTGCGGGCCGCCATTTGACCTTGCTTGTTACAGGGAGGGTGGGGTGGCGGCCCAATTTCTCTTCTTTTTGTCTCTTTTATTGATTCAGAGATTCAGGTTCAGAATTCGACTCCCGATGTTTAACGAAAAGGCCGCTGGAAACAGCGGCCTTTTCGCTTTCCCGTTTTCTCGTTTGTGGGTTTGCCGGTTACCTACTCACTGTTGGTTGCAACGCGCCGAGCGGGACGGAAGGCACTTGTCATCTCGCGCCAAGGCAGGCATTGTCGCGCTTGAAGCAAGCCTGGCCTATGACTTTATGACGAAGCTACTCGTCCTCTCCTTGTTACTCACGCCTTCCGTCCTTGCCCAACTGCCGCCCGGAAATGAGAAAGGCGTTTCCATGGGTCACCTGCACCTGCGGGTCTCGGACCTGGACGTCCACAAAAAGCTCTGGATCGATGCCTTGGGCGCAAAGGCCGTCAAGCTCGGCCGATTGGAAGCCTATCAATTCCCCGGCGTTCAAGTCCTGTTGACCAAAGGTCCTCCGTCCGGCGGCACGGAGGGGAGCGTGGTGGATCACCTCGGATTCAAGGTGAAGAATCTGGAAGAAACAAAGGCCAAGCTCACGGCGGCGGGAGCCAAGGTCCTCAGCGAGAATCCAAAGGTGCATCAGATGTTCATCGAACTTCCAGATGGCATCAAGGTGGAGTTCTATGAGAATGCGATGCAATCCGACCCGGTTGTCCACGACCACATCCACTTCGCGGTCCCGCAAATCGACGAGCAACGGGCGTGGTACGAAAAAATGTTCGGCGCCGTTCCGGGAATGAGCGGGATCTTCAAAGCCGCCGATGTTCCCGGCGTGAACTTGCGCTGGAGGGCCGCCGATTCGAAACTGCCCGGCACCAAGGGCCGCGGCGTCGATCACATCGGATTCGAGGTCACGAATCTCGAGGCGTTCTGCAAAAAGCTGGAAGCGGAGGGCGTAAAGTTTGACATGCCGTATCGTTCGTTTCCGCAAATGGGGTTGAGCATCGCTTTCCTCACCGATCCCTGGGGCGTCTATATCGAGCTGACCGAAGGCCTGGCAAAGATGAAGTAGCCCCCCCTCCAACGCTTCAGGCTCACCCCCTTTTCAGCATCCGCCGCGCTTTCCGAATCCAGACGCGATCTCGCTTGCGTTGGAAATCCGGCGAAGCGGAATCGTCGGCCAGCACTTCGCGGAGTTCGGCGCGAGCTTGATCGGCTGCGCCTTTCTCGAAGTAAAGCGCCGCGAGCTGCACACGGGCGCGCGCGTAAGAATGCAATTCCAGCACGCGCTGCAGGGTCGCGATGGCGGCGTCCGTCTCCCGCAGCGCCACCTGGGCCTCGGCCAGCGCCATCAGGGTGTAACCGTAGTCGTGGTTTGGGTTCTCGGCGCAAACCCGGTCCAGCATCTCCTGGCCTTCCTGCGGGCGATTCAAGCGAAGGAGGCATTGGCCCAGGTGGCTGCGGGTGTCGGGATCATTCGGGTCGCGTTCGAACGCCTTTTGATAGCTCTCCAACGCTTTCGGCAGTTTTCCCTGTTGAAAGTAAATGTCGCCCAGTTCGAGGTGGTGGTGCGCTTTATCCAGGTGGTGAATCTGCGCTTCCAACTCCTTGATGCGGCGGCGATCTCGAGCCCCGGGCAACTCAAACCCCAGGGTGGCTACCGACGGCGCGTTACGATAGACGAGAAAAAAGTAGAGCGGCGCATTGATCGGGGGGAAGAGAAAGATAAAGAATGCCCAGAGCCATTCGTCGCGCCGGACGGCATCCACGAGCATCCAGAGGGTAAATACGGCGAACAAGAAGCCCAGAGGGCTGGCGAACCAAAACTCCGGGCTGCCAAGGAAGGCGATCACCGCGTGAATTTCTCAAAATAATTCCTTGACCGTCGAGAAGAATTCCTTTACCGCACACGCTCTTTTCTGGCCGACAGGACCACCACGCGCCTCTTTCAGGGCGGTGTGCGCCGGACCTGAACGGATTCCCGATGCAGCAAGGGTCTGGAATCTGAATTGCTTCGGCAGATTGAGCCGTGATCGCCCGCTTTGGATCCCTGGAGCGAGTGTCACGTTTTGTGCAGTCCGTAAAGAATGATGAACTGAAACTGAAAAAGAAACGACATGAAATCGAAGACCGAAATAACAACCAAAGCCCCGGCCAAGAAGGCCGCGGCTGCGCCCGCGTACGTGCCGAGCGCCCTGGAAGTGGCTCCCGCGCGAGTTCCAAGCGCGCCGACCGCCGCTTCCACCGCTAAAGCGCCACTCCAAACCAAACCGATCAAGATCCCTTCGGCAAGCGCGAAGCGGAAGGCCCCGCCCCTCACGACCGTCAACGTCCGCATCGACGTCGGGTTCGGGAACACTCTCTACATTCGCGGCCAGGGAGATGGGCTGAGCTGGGACAAAGGCACGCCCCTGGAATGTGCGGATGCCGCCACCTGGGTGTGGTCCACGAAAAACGCCGAAGGAAACATCGAGTTCAAACTGCTGCTCAATGACCAGGTCTGGGCGCAGGGGGAGAACATGACCGTGGCGGCAGGACAGTCGATCGAAGCGACTCCCGCCTTCAATTGAACTGTCACGATGAAAAGGGGATCGCCGAACGGCTCGCGCCGTTCACGGGACCACGATTACCTTGCCCAGCACCGCGCGATTTCTGAGCGCGGCAAACGCAGCGGGCGTTTCCGATAATCCAACCACGCGATCGATGGTCGGCTGTAGTTTCCCTGCGGCCGACCATTCGAGCGTCGCGATCAGATCGCGCCGCGTGCGGCCGTAGCTGCCGATGAGCCGTTGTTCTTTCACGAAGAACGGCCAGAGATTCAACCGCACCTCCCGGCCCGCGGTCGCGCCGCAGGTCACCACCGTCCCGCCTCGCGCCAGACAATTCATCGCCTGCTCCAGGAGGGGCCCGCCGACGTGCTCCACGACCACGTCCACTCCGTGTTTGCCGGTGAGTTTCCGGACTTCCGCGGGCCAGGCCTCATCAGCGGTCTCGACAACGTGTTCGGCGCCCAGTTTGAGCGCGAGCGCTTTCTTGGCCCGGTTTGACGCCGTCGCAATCACACGCGCACCGAGGCCGCGGGCAATCTGGATCGCCGCGGATCCAACTCCGCTCGCGGCTCCGACCACCAGGACCCAGTCCCCGGGCCGAACCGGCGCGCGATCCGTGAGCATGTGCATTGCGGTGCTGCCGGCGAGGGTCAGCGCTGCGGAGGATTCGTAAGAAACCGAATCCGGAAGCCGGACCAGCGCACGCTCTGGAACCCGCACCTGTTCGGCAAATCCACCGTCGCGATCCACACCGAGAAGCTGGCCGTGCAAGCAGCGCGACTCCTCCCCGCGCGCGCAAAACTCGCACTGCCCGCAAAAAAGGTTGGATTGGACAGCGACTCGATCTCCCTTCTTCCAGACATCAACTCCTGGCCCTGTTTGCACGATCTCGCCGGCGATCTCCGAGCCTGGCGTGCGGGGGAGTTGAATCGTAAGAGGCAAATTCCCTTCTTCCAGCCACAGGTCCAGACGATTCAACCCGCAGGCACGGACGGCCACGACCACTTCGCCTGGGCCAGCGGTTGGCTCCGGCGGTTCGGCGATCCGGAACTGGCCCGGCTGTCCGTGGGCAGTCAATTGAATGGCTTTCATAGCAGGAATTCAAACGGCACTGCCCACGTTCGACAAGTCCAGACCCGCTTTGACTCACGTTGACTGGGCGATTAATGATTTGACTCGGCCCATCCGGTTTGTAGGTTGGCTTTATCCGGTGGAGTGCGCGAGTAGCTCAATTGGATAGAGTGTCGGCCTCCGGAGCCGAAGGTTGTGGGTTCAAATCCCACCTCGCGTACCAGCTTCCTCAACAGTCACGTCAATTCCACCCGCAGCCTGTCTCCGCTCTTCAGGACCATGTCGGACGCGTATTGGACCACGGCGCGGCCGTCATTCGCGGTCAGCGTCGCAGGCACCGTCTGGCCGGAGACGCTGACGGTTGCGCGCGTGGGCTGAAAATCTTTCGCCACCCCCAACGCCACTTTGCGCGCGAGTGAGCCGATGAGTTTTTGTCCAAATGGCCGCGTGGCCATCGCGTTCGTAAAGGGCGCGCTTACTGTGCAGACCGTGGGATTGACGACAGATCGAGCGGAGAACCGTAGCGCAGATTTTCAATCTGCTGTATCGCCGATTTCCAATCGGCAGGGCGCCGGCAAGTCCCAGCGGGCTCGGACCGGGAGACGCCCCGCAGAATACAATTCTGCGATACGGCAGAGTGCAACTCTGCGCTACGAGCTTTGCCGTCCTTCGGATGCAGCCGACCATCCTATTTGTCGCGATGATCTTACCGCCCTTCAAATCCAAGCCTGCAACTGGGGTTGTTCTCGAGGTGGCTCATAGGGTCCAATAGAGCGGAACGTCCGGCTTGGTGTCGGCGAGAATCTCCCGGATTGCCTGTCTCGTTTCAGGCGCCAGCTTGCGAAAAGCGGGATCAGGATCTGTTCCGCCGAGGATTTTCCAGAGCCGGCCGTAGAGGTGGAGTTTCATCGGACGAGGCAGGCTGTCGAACGCGGGCGAGTAGATCAGGTAACTGCACGGATGCTTGAACAATCGAGTCTGCAGATCGAATTGACGCAGCGAACGGCCTTGCCGATCACGCGGGCCGCGGCTCTCGAATGATCGCCCGAAGTCGGACGTGCCCTGCACGCGGGCGGACAAAGGCGCTTCGTCGATGAACAGGAGGTGCTTGATGAACGCCTCGGCAACTCCTTTCAAGTAAGTGTCTGCCTCGACGGCGCCGCCGCGTTCCAGCGTTGCCTCTGTGTCCTGCCGCAAGCGGCTGATGAAATTGTGCGTGTGGCACTGGTGCTCGAAGACCAGCAACGCCACGATATCGCTGGTTGGTTCAGGATACGGGCTCAGGTCGAGCAAGCCGCTCAAGTTCGCCTGATTGCCTCTGAAGTTCGGTTCACGGGCCTGCCGGTCAAAGTCGGCCCCTCCCACGAGGTTGCCCAGATGAGTTTGATTTCCGTGCGATCCGCACACATACCATCCGCCCCAGCGTTCGCTCAGGGGCGTGCGATGACTGACATAGGACAACCCGCGTCCCCAATCGACTGCGCCCCGATCATCGGTGACGACCGAGCGCGCCAGAAAGCCGGGGACTCCCAGATTTGCGGCTGAGGTGTGGCATTCCAGGCAGCGGTCGTTTCGTGACAGTCGGGCGGGCGCGTCCGCCTTTTGGGAAGCCGTATAAAAGACCGCGCCCAGTCGCGGATCCGTAGCGGCGATTTCCAGGCGCTGTGCCCCGGGAATCCAGGCCACATAAACCTCATCGTTGAAGTAGATCGCGCGCGGGGTGCGAGGCGAAATGCGGTCTTTGTCGGAGGAAGTTTTGGAAAAAACCAGGATCTGCGAAGACCGGGGCACCTGCAGGGCTTCGAGCACTGGAAGCAGATAACCGTGATTGCCCGGCGTCAGCGCGTGTTCGCCGCGGCTGAGCCGCATCGCCAGTTGCTCGACCGGTCCGGTGGCCTGAATCGCGCCGTAACGAATTCCAGCCTCATCGAAAGGAAGCGGCGGCTGCTTCTGCTTGGCGGCGGCGACGGCCGCCGGGCTCGTCAAAACCTGCGCCAAGGGAAAAACCAGCAACGCGGGCAGAAGCACAAGAACCAAAAAGCCCGCGAGGGCGGCCGGAAACCAGAAAGCAAGACCGCGCCGAGGGTTCTGCACGGCGCCCGAAGAGACTGGCGCATCGCCTTTCATCCCACCAGGAGCCTCCGCGTTTGCGCCAAGACTTCCTACCGTAATTTGGCAATCTTCAGGCGCATTTTGCTTAAGTGGTCATGGACATAAATATGATGACGTTCGCGGCAAGGGATTTTGCGGCCAGACGAGGCGCGAGCGACGAGCATACCCATCAACGGTCTGTAAGGAGCGAGCAACGAAGTCTGGTCGCAAATGAACTGCCGCCCTTCGGGTTGCGCCGAATTTGGCCTGGGGCTTCGTTGCTCCTCGGTCACAGAGCAGCTCCCGGCTATGCTCCCTCGTCGCGCCTCGCCCCAGGCCAAATTGGGCGCAACGAACGTCATCGTATTCATGCCCATGACCACTAAGAGCGTGTCCGAAAATTCCGCGGGGTCCTGTTTTCGCGCCAAAGGCCGGATGGCGAGGCGC
>VHCZ01000264.1 GCA_016871535.1 Verrucomicrobiota bacterium | reverse complement strand
CGCCAAGCGGCGGGAGCACGACGCGTTGCGTTTGCGCCCGCATCCCTACGAACTCTACCTCTATTACGACGTGTAAAATCAGAGGGAAAAGTTTTTCACAGGGCGTCTCGCCACAACGGGACGCCCTGTTTTGTCCGTGAGGCCAACTTCAGTCTAACCGGAGACGATAATACCGCTGGTAATTCGTCCGGACTGGATCGCTCAATCCGTGCTTCCGTCGCGGTTCAAACGGGCCAGCACCATTTCCGCGGAGTAACCGGATAATCCAAATTGGCCCCCGACCAGGATCTTGCCGTCACTGAGGGGGAGCAGATCATTAAGATAGGCCGAAACCACGTCCGGCGATCGGAAGGTGGAATCCACGATGCCATCGTGCATCAACCGCCCGGTCAATCTGAGACCAATCTGAGAGCCGCGCCTCAAAGCTGTGGTCGAGGCTGCCTGAGACCCCCACCAGCCACAGGCGACTGAAGGAGAGGCGGCGCTTCAGAAAAAGGATCCTCCCGAAATCGTATCGGGCAATTGCTGCGGCTGCCGCGCGTCGAAGCGCAGCACCACACCGCTGAAATTGATGTTCCGATACGGCACGAAATACACGTAGCGTCCATCGAAGAGCGCCCCTTGAAAACCTTTGGCGCCGAGCCCGCCGGTGTTGCCTGCGTCGTACGCTTGCCAACTGGCCGCATTCGCAAACGTGCCTTGTGTGTCATAGCGCAAGACCCTTCCGCTCGGACCGTTGTTGTTGTAGGGAGTGAACCAGACATACCGTCCATCGAACGCTCCGCCCATGAATCCGGCGGCGCCACCCACGTTGAAAGCGGCGTCGAAGGCGGACCAGCTCGCGCTGTTCGCAAACTCGCCTTGCGTGTCGAAACGCAGAACCCGTCCGCTCCCGACGTACGGGATGAAATAAACGTAGCGTCCGTCAAACACACCGCCTTTGAAGCCTTTGGTGTTCGGGATTCCTGAATTACCGGCATCGTAAGCCCGCCAGCTCGCCGCCTGGCTGAAATCACTTTGCGTGTCGAGCCGGAGCACTCGCCCATGAGTCGCGGTGCCGTCGTAAATCGGCACGAAGTAAATGAAGCGACCATCGAACACGCCGCCGGTAGGGTACCCCAACACGAGCGTCACGGTTTCGTTGTTCTCCGCCACGGCGTCGTTGACAATCGTGACGGGAAAGGACTGCGGTCCTTCCTGGCCGTGGCTCCATGACAACGTTCCGTACGACTTGAAAAAGTCCGAAGGAGCGGTCGCAGTGCCGACGGTGACGGCGTACTTCACTGTGACATCGCCCCAAGCCCCGCCGCTTCGAGTCACGGTCACCGCCGCGGTGCCAGCCCCTTCGTCCACCGTGAAACTGGCCGCGCCGAATTGGATCGTGCCAGGAACTTGCGGCAGGCTCACGCCTGGTCCCTCAAATGCGCCCAGATCCGTCGCCGTCCCAACGACGTTGCGTGGCTGGCTGGCTTGAGGATCAACAATTTCTTCTGTGACGGCGTAGGCCGCGGGAAGTTCGGGAGCCAGCGGGCCGCCAAGGTCAATGGCTGGCGAGGCGTCCGCCAGGTGGAAATCCAGGGCGGCGAGGTTCGCAAAACCGGGGCTGGCTCCGACGATCGTTTGGCCCAGACCCGTGATGAGTCCGTAGAAACCAGTCGTATTCCATGGGACGCGATAAGGGTTAAATCCGGCGCTGATCCAGTTCTTGCCCAGGCGCAGTTCTCCCGCGTTTGAGCCCAAAAGAGAAAAATCTCCAGGTTGCGCGCCGGGCGTCTCCGGTAGATTCGCAATGATGTTGTTCCGGCAATCCACAATGGTGGTCCAGCCGAGGCCGGCGATTTCCGATTGCTGCGGCGTCAGGATGGCGACACTCCACCAGCGGCCGTTCGGACCGGCCTGGTTGGCGTGGTTGATCAGCGTGTTGTGATAGAAGTAATGCGGCCCGCGACGCGCCACGGAAATATCCTCGGCCCCGGCTGAATACCGGACCATGCCGCCGTTGCCGCCCGGGCCGTTGTAGATCACATTCCCGTAAATGTGCGTGGTGTGGTATCCGGGCTGTTGGTCGATCATCCCTTGTCCGCCTTGCGTCTGCAAAATCCAGATGGGATGCCCGGTCACGGTCAGGAATTTGTTGTAGCGAATCACGGTGCGCGCCGAGCGATCTTTGATTCCCTCCCCCGGAATGCCCGGCGCGCTCGGTCCAATCGTGTTGTATTGAAATGTGATTGCCGCCGACCCTGCCGATCCAACGTGTGTTTGCAGGCCTTGGCGCCAGGCAATACACCGAAAGGTGTACCAAGTGTGGATTGCCAAGCGAATCAGGTTGGAGTTCCATTCCGCCGGTGATGCGGTTCGCCTTCGCCTCGACCAGGCACACTGTTGAGCGAGCCGCCTCGAATGAAACCGCAGCGTCGAATGGTCCCGCGAAACCTCCTTGGGCTCCTGCTGGGCTGGTTGCTCACCTTGCCGGCGCCGATTCACGCCCAGCCGGTTGTGACGCCGGGGGCGACCAATGCATTCATTGCGCCCACGAACAGCCTCCCCGTCCTGACCAGCATTCAGCGGATCGTCGGACTCGGCAATGCCGGCGTGAGTCAAACTCAGTAATGGGGGAAGGTCCGGGGCGTCGTGACTTTTCTGATCCCCAGGGGACACATTGCGCCCTTGTCCGCGGAAGAGATACGGCGTCATGCCCCGCGATTGGTTGGACGCGGAGGTGGAAGTCACCGGCGTATGCCAGACCGGCGCGCGCGATGCGGGACACCCTTACGGATTTACGCTCTACGGATCGAGCACCAACATGGTGAAGCTTGTTTCCCGCAGTCCGTCTTCCAACCTCTTCGGCCACCCCGCGCTTCCGATCGCCGAACTTTCGTCTCTCCGAGTTCCGAAAGGCCACCGCGTCAGGCTTCAAGGCACCGTGACTCTTCACCAGCCTTCGGGCCCGATCTTCATCCAGGACGCAAGCGGGGCTGTGGAAGTGCAACCCATGGCCGCCCTGTCGGGATTGGATATCCAGGAGGGACGCATCGAGCATCCGCCGCGCCATAAATTGAGTCCGGGTGATCGGATCGAAGTGATCGGGACGCCGGTGCGCTTGCCGCGGGGATTGATCCTGGGTCACGCAGAATATCAGCGAATTAGCATCGGTCCCGAGATCCCGGCGGTCGCGGTGCGGGTGGCAGAGCTGTTAAATGGGTCGCGTCTTTCGCAACTCGTGACATTACGAGCCCGCTTGATCGATCGGGAGAATCGTCCCGGAGCCGGCGGCGTCCCCACGCAAAACCTGATCCTCGAAGCAGCCGGGGAGAATGTTTATGCCACCTGGGTTGTCAGTGGCCCCGGCCAGCTTCCCCTCAAGGAGAACAGTTATGTCCAGATCACAGGCGTCGCTTCCCTCACCGTTGGGGAATCGGGGGTCCGGCGCTCCTCCATCCTCTGGTTGCGCGGGCCCGAAGACATACAATTCCTGGCCCAGGTGGCTTTCTGGCAGCGACCGGAAGCCCTTCGCGCGCTTGGGGCGGCGGGCGTGGCGGTTTTCTTTGGGGTGGTTTCCATTCTTGCCCTGCGGCGCCAGGTGCGCCAGCGCACGGCTGAATTGACCGAGGCGAACCGGCAGTTGCGGCATGAAATCGGCGAACGCACCCGCGCCGAAGAACGTGTGGCTCAGGCCCTCGAAGCCGAACGGGAAATCGTCCGCCTCAAAAGCACGTTTGTCTCGATGGTTTCCCATGAGTTCCGCACACCGCTGGGCAACATCCAATCCAGCGCCGAATTGTTGACCAGCTATTTCGAGCGCCTGCCTCGCGAACGGCGCGAGCAACTCCTGCGCAATATCGTCAGGTCCACGCAGGACCTCGCCCAAGTCATGGAAAAAGTGCTGCTCTTGAGCCGGGTCGAAGCCGCCAGCTACGAATGCCAGCCCGAACACTTCGACCTCGGTGTGTTTTGCCGCCAACTCGTCGATGAACTGCACTGCGCTACCCAGGCTCGGTGTCCGATTCAATTGTCGCTCGGAGAATTGCCCGAAAAAGTCTGGGCGGACACGACGCTTTTGCGCCATGCCTTCTCCAACCTGTTGTCCAACGCCGTCAAATACTCGCCCCCGGGCTTGCCGGTGGAATTTGAGGTACAGCGTTTCGAGCACGAAGTGATCTTCGTCGTTCGCGATGAGGGCATCGGCATCCCGCCGCAGGATTTGAACCGGTTGTTCAATGCCTTTTATCGCGGGAGCAATACGAATGGAGCGCCCGGCACAGGCCTCGGATTGGTGATCGTGAAACGCTGTGTCGAATTGCACCGCGGCTCGATCCAGATCGAAAGTAAGCCCGAACGAGGCACTCGCGTCACCGTGCGCGTGCCGCTCTTCGCCAAAGAGTATGAAACCGAATTCCTCCGCCGCGCGGCGGCACAGGAGTGAGCGTCAATCCCATTTCGTTTGAATCGTTGATCAAGCCCTCCACCCCATGAGCGCGAAACGCATTCTCGTGATCGAAGACGAACGCGTCATGCGCGAGAACGTCGTGACGCTGCTCGAACTGGAAGGCTTCGAGGTGGTGAGCGCCGCAGACGGCCCGCGGGGCCTCGAACTCGCGCAAGCGAGCCGGCCCGATTTGATCTTGTGCGACGTCATGATGCCGGGCGTGGATGGATACGGCGTCTTGCAAGCCGTGCGGGAAAACTCCGCGCTGGCGCACATTCCATTCATCTTTTTTACCGCCAAGGGCGAACGACCGGACGTTCGCCAGGACATGAATCTCGGCGCGGACGATTACTTGACCAAGCCGGTCTCGAATCACGAATTGCTGGCCGCGATTACCGCGCGCTTCGAGCGGCAAAATCTTCTGAATCCCCCAAAACGGCTTCAGCCCGATTTCTCCTCCGCGGCCCCGCTCGAAAAGCTGGGCCTGACTCCCCGCGAGGCCGAAGTGTTGCTCTGGGTCGCCCGGGGCAAAACCAATTCCGACATCGGCATCATTCTCCAATGCAGCGAGGCGACCGCCAAACGGCATGTCGTCCATATCTTGGAAAAACTCTCCGTCGAGACCCGCACGGCCGCGGCCCGCCTGGCTCTGGAAGCATTGGCTCGGCTGCTCCCGTGAAGTTCTGAGCTGCCCGATCTTATCTGCACGCGGACGACAGACGCGGCGGTGTGCGAAGTCCGTGGTTAGCCTGGTCCGATAGCTCGCCTGGCTATGCTGCGGCTCGTCTTGCAGACACACGCCGCGCTCGGGCGCAGCGTGGCGCTGCAGGAGGCGCCCGGTTCGCAGGATTTTGACCGAAACCAGAGGCCAAATTTGTACAGGTCTCGGGGCGGCTTGTCCTTGGCGAGCGGCCAGGCGTTCACCCACACGGCGTCGTACATCGCCGGCGTTTGCGCAGGATGAGCGATGTCCGTTTCGCTTCTGTAGGCCGCGTTTTGCGCCCGGGGCATCCCTTCAACGAAATCGTCGGGCCAAGCGCCGGTGTACATCCAGCCGTTGTAACCGTAACTCGCTTGATTGAAGTCCGCCGGACTGGCGGAGTCGGTGGCGGGATTGACCCAGGTCTGATCCAGCGTGCCGTTGACCCATCCCACACTGGACAGCCGGGCAAATCTTTGGACAATCGCGCCCGGTGAAACAATCGATTGTCACGCTGGACATGGAAGGCGTCCTGACGCCGGAGATTTGGATCGCGGTTGCAGAGAAAACCCAAATCCCCGAGCTGCGCCGCACGACCCGGGATGAACCCGATTACGACAAACTCATGCGCGGGCGGCTGAAGATATTGGACGCCCATGGATTGAAACTGTCGGACATTCAAGAAGTCATCGGCAGCCTGCGTCCGCTGGACGGCGCGCTGGATTTCCTGCGCGGGCTGCGGTCCGTCGTCCAGGTGGTGATTCTTTCGGACACCTTCGAGCAATTCGCTCAGCCCCTCCTGCGCCAACTCGAGTGGCCAACGCTGCTCTGCCATCGCCTGGAAGTGGTCAATGACCGAATCGTCGATTACAAGATCCGGATTCCAGAACAAAAGAAACAAGCCGTCGCCGCATTCCAACGGATGAATTATCGCGTCATTGCCGCGGGCGATTCTTACAACGACACCGAGATGCTGCGGGAGGCCGGCGCGGGATTTCTCTTCCGCGCTCCGGAAAATGTTCGGCAAGAATTCCCTCAGTTCAAAGCTGTGGATGCTTACGCGGATTTGCTCGAACTCATAAAGGCTGCGCTGTGAGCGCAAGGGGGCATCGTTGGCAGTTCGCTTCCTGCGAGGGTAGGGGATGGGTTTCCCGCGGAGGAGGCACCATATTGGTTTCGTTCCTCGAGGGGAGAGGAAGAAGAGTCAGGGGTGTCGCACAGCTTAGTTTAATGCAACAGCAGAACTGCGAGGGGCGGCAAACCGGCAGGTTTGCCCTACCTGTAATCGTCTAGCGCAGCGGAGCGCGGAGCGCCTTGCCTGGAGTCAGCCCGGTTTGGAATTGGCCTTCTCGCAGGACCGCGACGCCGTTCACGAGAGCCCACTGGATGCCTTCCGAGGGCTGAGCAGGATCCTCGTAAGTAGATCGGTCCAGAATCCTGTCCGCGTCAAAGATCACGAGGTCGGCGTCGGCGCCCACTTGTACGCGGCCTTTCTTCTTCATCATGGGAGCGCGAGGCTCCAGGCGTTGGGCAGGCATGATCGTCATCTTGCGCAGACCATCCATCAAGCTCAGGGCTTTGGCCTCGCGCGCGTAACGGCCCAGCACCCTCGCATAGGTGCCTGCGCCGCGCGGGTGCTGCATGAACCCGTCGCTGGCGATCATCGTCAGTGGATGCGCCACGGCGGCGCGCACGACTTCCTCCGGGTTGGTGTGGGCAATGACCAGGCCGCCGATCTTACGGTAGCGGGCAAAACTCTCCGCCGTCAGGCGTTCGCCGGTCGCGGGCCATTGCAGATTGTGGTAATCGATGTCCATCAGCCTCGTCCAACCTTCGTCGAAGATCGCCGATCGGATATCCGTCATGCCCGCGGTGTAGGGATAACATTCTGTCGTCACGTCGAGTCCATTGGACTTCGCTTCGCCAATCATTTGCAGCAAGCGAGGCGTGCTGCGGCCACCGCTGCTCTGGACATGAACCACATGCAACGGCGCGCCCGTAATGGCGGCGGCCGCGATGATTTCCTCCAATCCTGAAATGCTGCGCTCCAAATCCTGGTCGCGCTTGCTCCGAAGGTGCACGTGGCACGAAGCATGGTAGCGCGCGGCGACGCGGAACATTTCTAGAATCTCCCACGGCGTGGCGCTTGGCGTGTATTGAATCCCAAAACCGACTGCAACCGCGCCACGATCCAGGCCGCGTTCGATCTGCGCTTTCAATTCCGCAATCTGAGTTTCCGTAGCGACTCGATTCGCGCCCTGGGAATCCGCCGGCGGCAGAAAATCCGGACGATCTCCCATCACCGCCATGCGCACCTGGATGTGGCCGACGCTGACGCCGAAATGGATGGGCGATTTTCCTTCGCGCTCGGCGTACCAACGGTCCACATCGGCCGTGCCCACTTCGAGTTCGAGGGCACTGGTGACGCCGTCCATGGCTTTGAAACGGTAATCCTCTTGCGTCTGGCCGTGCTGGTGGAGGTCGATAAAACCGGGCGCGACGACGAGTCCCTTGGCATCGATGACGGCGCGCCCTTTCAACGGTTCCGCGGAAATCGCCGCGATGGTTCCCTCGGAGATCGCGACGTTCCGTATCGCTTCGAAGTTCGAGGCCGGATCCATCACGCGTCCGTTCATGATCACGGTGTCATATTCCTGCGCGGAAGTGGAAGTGGTGAAGCGTAACGCGGCGAGAACCAGTAAGACGAAGAATTTGACCTGGCTGGTGACGGGACCAAGGAAGGCCGGGCTGGTTTTCTGGTTGTAGCTCTCCGGCGAGAGCACGACGCCCGGCCCGCGCCCTGCCTGATCGTGACCGGCTTGAGGATTGAAATGCAGCCGAACAACGTCGCCGCGTTCGAGAACGTAGCGACGCGGCATTACCACGCCTCCTTGCCTTGAGGGCCCTGGATCACGATTTCCCGGTGCAGGTTGCTCGGTCGGATCTCCGCCACCAGGTCGGCCAGGTGATACTCTCGTGGAGGCCTTGGCGCGACGATGAGCCGCCCCTTGGCCACATTCATCTCGACTTCGTCGCCTTCGCGAACGGAGATTTCCTCGGCAAAGGTCTTCGGGATTCGGAGGGCCAGACTGTTGCCCCACCGTTGGACAACTGTTTTCATAATGTAGATACAATGAGACTACTTCTATGCTGTGTCTGGTAGCAATTCTCATTTTGTTCTGCACGTAGTCCCGGCTTTAGCCTTAGTGGTCCATTTCATAAATACGCTCACGTTCGCGGCAAGGGATTTTTCGGCCAGACGAGGCGCGAGCGACGAGCATATCCCGAAGTGGATCTGTAAGGAGCAAGCAACGAAGTCTGGCGAAAAAGAACTGCCGCCCTTCGGGTTGCGCCG
>VHCZ01000263.1 GCA_016871535.1 Verrucomicrobiota bacterium | reverse complement strand
TTCTTTTTCGCCAGACTTCGTTGCTTGCTCCTTACAGATCCACTTCGGGATATGCTCGTCGCTCGCGCCTCGTCTGGCCGAAAAATCCCTTGCCGCGAACGTGAGCGTATTTATGAAATGGACCACTAAGGAAGACAATTCGCTCAAATGAACCGCCGAATCTTCATCCAGACCGCTGGCCTGAGCATCACCTCGCTCGCCACTTCTCAATTCCTCCGCTCTCTGGCCGCCGAAAAAGTGCACTGGCCCGTCGGCTGTTTCAACCGCCCGTGGACGCGGTGGAGCTACGACGACGCGCTCGATGGAATCAAAGCCGCCGGCTACAAGCTCACCGGTCTCCTGACCGGGCAACGCGGTGAAGCCATGACGTCTTCTGCGGCGACGCCGGAGTACTTGGACAACTTGAAAAGGCGCATCGCGCAACGCGGCCTGGCCGTCAACCTGACGGCGATCCGCTTCAGGCAGGAAGGCGCGCTCGGCGACAATATCTCGGACCTGCGCAAACAGATCGAAAACGCCGCGCGGCTGGAGCTGAAGTTCATGCTCACTTTCGGCGTGGACAAGCCGGCGCACTACGAGAATTTCTATCGCCTCATGGCCGACGCGTCGGCGCAGGCAGAGCGACGCGGCATTCAGATCGCGATGAAACCGCACGGCGGCGGCAGCGGGGCGTCGGAGGAGATTTTGCGCTGCCTCGAGAAGGTGGCGCACGCGAACTTCAAGATTTGGTACGACGCCGGTAACATCATTTACTACACCGGCAAAGATCCGCTCGTAGAGTTGGAGCCGGTCGCCAAATACGTCACGGGCTTTTGCGCCAAGGATTGCGCCGCGCCGAAGGCCGAGGTGATGACGCAATTCGGCACGGGCAAGGTGGATTTCAAGGCTGTGCTCGCGAAGCTGAAGTCTGCCGGCTTCAAGGGCCCGATTATGGTCGAAGGCGTGAAAGTCGGCGCGACGGCTGAAGAAACCACGGCCAACGCGCGCGCCAATCGAGAATTTCTGGAAAAGACGCTGGCGGCCCTTTGAGCGAAGTGGAAACAGACACGAATTTCGCGAATTAACGCGAATTGAACTCTGGAACTTTTCGCGAGAATTCGCGCAATTCGCGTCTCTTTCTGCTCAGGGAGGTCTTACTTGCTGGATCGTCAGGGCGCAGACTGTGGGCCCGGCGAATGCGGGGCGCGGAATCGCCAGTGAAGCCCGGCGCCTTTGTTTTGGCCGAGAACGGCTGCAGTCGTATATGCGCTCGCGTGGCCATCGGCAAACAGGAGGATCACCAATCCCGAGTGCCGCGCGATGAGAGGTTTCAGGGCTGAAGGCGGCAAATCGGATAGCTCCTTCACCAGATCGCGGTCTGCGATCAGCGGCGCGCCGAGCCTCGGATCGGATGAGTTTGGCTGGCCGTTGTACGGGTCAAACGTGAAGCCGCGATACTTCTCGCTCACCGGACCGTTTGGTGTGTCTCCGAACAGCGGCGTCAGTGTCGGACTCTCGATCATGGAAACGCGTGTGGGGGTGGAGAAGCCTTCATTTTCTGTCTGATCGTAAGCTGTCGCGGTGGTGTATCCGATCGAGCCTGCGCCGCGCGTGGCCCAGTCTGCCGAAAAGGACCGGTTTGCCGCACTCGGGCAACTGAACACTTCCGTGTTCGGCACATAAGGCAGAACTTTGACCGGCCAGATCCGATTCGGATCATGGGTGGGGACATTGTAGTCGGCCGACGGCGGGAAGATTTCATGGTGCTCATCGACGTAGAGCATGACGGCAGCGGCGAGTTGCCGGGCGTTCGAGAGGCAATTGATTTGCCGGGCCTTCGCTTTCGCGCGGCTGACGGCGGGCAACAGCATGGCTGTCAGGATCGCGACAATGGCCGTGACGACCAGCAGTTCGATCAGTGTGAAGCCGACGCGCCGCGGATTCCTTGTGGCAGCGTGTCGTTTCATCTCGGAATCAGGTTTTCGATAAAAAACTCCATCATGCGATCGCGGTTGATGGCGGCGTGCCCCTGGTCCGGGCCGACCTGCACTTCGATGCTCTTTCCTGCACGCTGCAAAGCGTGAATGAGTTGCAGCGTGTTTGACGGATGCACGTTGTTGTCCGCCGTTCCGTAGAACAGCATCAGGCGGCCTTTGAGGTTTTTCACGTGGGTCATCAGACTGGCGGCGTCATAGGCTTCCTTGTTTTCCTGCGGCAGCCACATATAACGCTCCGTGTAGATCGTGTCGTAGTTGCGATAGTCCGTGACTGGCGACGAAGAACAAGCCACGTGAAAAACGTCCGGATATCGCATCAGACACGTGGCGGAGGCGGTGCCGCCGTAAGACGTGCCAAAGATGCCGACGCGCTTCTTGTCCACGTAACGCCGGTTCCACAGTGATTTCACTCCGGCCGTCTGGTCGTCGATTTCCACCTGGCCGAACTTCAAGTAAATCGCGTCGAGGAAGCGTTTGCCGCGCCCGCTCGCGCTGCGGGAATCAAAGGTGGCGACGAGGAAGCCGAATTCCGTCAGCACGTTGGGCAAGGTGAACGTTTCGCGCGCGCCGGTCGTGCCTGGGCCTGCGTAAACGCTGACGAGAAGCGGATATTTTTTGAACGGCTTGAAATTCGAGGGGCGGTGCAGCATCCCGTAGAGATCGGTGTCGCCATCGGCTGCCTTGAACTTGAGCAGCTCGACCGGCTTGAGGCCGAGTTTCTTGAACTTCGTCATATCGCTTCGGGCGAGTTCGGCCACGAGTTTACCGTCCGCGTCCCGGAGGCTCGTCACAGGAGGTGAATCGTGCGTTTGGGCAACGTCGATAAAGTGCTGCCCGCTGGGCGCGACATTCACGGTGTGGTGTAGTCTGGGATCGGTCAGGCAGCGACCCCCCTTTCCGTCCAGGCTCACGGAATGAAGCTGAGGCTTCATCGGATTGTCGCCGCTGCGTGCCGTGTAGAAAACCAGTCCCGCCGTCTCGTCCACATGGATCACGTCGCCGACCTCAAAGGGATGATTCGTGATGGTGGCGATCAGTCTGCCGCTCAGGTCATAAAGGAACAGATTCCGCCACCCGGTGCGTTCGGAGGTCCAGATAAAGCGCCGACCGTCTTTGAGAAAGCGTTGGGGCGGCAGATTCTCGACCCAACTCGGGAGCCATTCCTCCCGAATGATGACGCGCGTTTTGCCCGTCTCCGGGTCGGCCCCGCAGAATTCGAGGATGTTTTGCCGCCGGTTCGTGCGGTGGAAAAGCAACTCGCGGCCGTCCGCCGTCCAGGAGATGCCATAGACATAATGGCCGACGACGGAGTTATCAAAGGGCGTTCCGTCGCGGACATCGACCTGGACGGATTTCTTTGTCGCGAGGTCGTAGATGAGGAGGTCCACCACGGGGTTGGTCGATCCGGTCTTGGTATAAGGCTCAACGTCGACTTTGCTCTGAATATTGGTTTGGTTGAGCGTGAGATAATAATCCGGCACGTGGCTTTCGTCGAAGCGGTAGAAAGCAAGTTTTTTGCTGTTCGTGGACCACCACATGGCGGTGTTTTGGAATAGCTCTTCGCCGTAGACCCAGCTTGCCGTGCCGTACTTGACGCGGGTTTTGTCGCTGCCATCGGTCGTGACGGCAAACTCGTTCGCGCCATTGGTGTCGCTCAGCCAGAGGTTGCGGTCGCGATAGAACGCCTTGAATTTGCCGTCCGGGGAAAGAGCGGAAGTGTATTGGCGTCCGCGCTCCGGCGGATTGCCGCGTCCGCGACGACCACGAGTTCCGGCTTCGCCGCTTCGTGTGGAAGGTTTCGCCGGTTTTTCAACCTCCGTGGCTTTGCGTTCCGCGATGCTGTAAACGTAGCGCTTGCCGTCCTTCTCATACTCGAAGGATTTTCCACCCTCCTTCCAAGTGACGGTGAGCGCGCCGAGTTTGACCGCGTTGGTGAGCTCGCGGCTCATTCTCTGATACCTCGCGTAACCCGGCATCGTCTTCAGTCGGTCCTGCGCCAGGGCAGCGATCGGCGAAAGCACCACTGAAAGCGTGAGCACGAGGATCAGCGCGGAAGCATGAGGTGCCAACTGGGGTGACCAGCGAGAATAGGAATCGGTTGTCCACTGGGTCAGGGAGCTCACGCGGCACGGAGCGTAATGATCCGCTCCGCGCGTGCAATTCCATTTTCTGGACGCGTCATGACGCCCGATTCCGAATGGGCATCAATCCGAAATGCAGGATGAGCCAGATGGGGATGGCGAAGACCACGATCGCGATCCACCGCTCCCGCGTCCAGGCCAGGTAAGGGTCTGGATCGGAAAAATGGCGATCATGAAGTAATTGCTGAACCGCGTGTGCCCCAGGAATGCGCCATAGGCCGGGAACCGGCGGCGCAAACCGCTGATCAAGGCTGCGGCGCCCAGGGCCAGCGCGAGAAAGGTCACCAGCAGATTGACGGGTGGCCCTGGCGTTGAAAAATGACCCGCACGTAGTCCCGGTTTTAACCGGTTCTTTGGCGGTTTTCCGGCCGGGCCGGCTGAAGCCGGCTGAAGCCGGGACTACGTGCGGCCAAAATGAGAATTGCTGCTGGATGGCGAGCTTTCCTTGTCTTTCATTCAGCGGAATGACAAATTCCGGGCACGATGTTCATGAGACGGAGCCCGTGGCTTTGGATGCTGGCTTTGCTGGGCACGGGAGTAGCGCTCGCCCAACGCTATCGCGGCGGCTGGGGCGGGGGTGAAGGCTGGATTCCGGAGGACGCGCCGATTCGCACCGCGCGCGAAGTGCCCACGCACAGCACGGAGTTTCCGCGTTGGACGAACGCGCCGGGTTTCGAGAAAGACGTCTTCACGTTTGTGCGCGTGCGCTACCACCGGGATTGGTCTGGACCGCGCCGTGCTGGCTACTGCTTCATCGATTTTCCCGACAGCGATCTGGATATGTCCTATCGGCTGCAGCAATTAACCTCCATGAAAGTCGATCCGGACGGGCGCGTGCTGAGTCTGACGGAGCCGGAGTTGTTCGAGTTACCGTGGCTTTACATGGTTGAACCGGGCGCGTTGCGCTTCAGCGAGGCGGAAGTCCAGGCCTTGCGGAAGTATCTGCTCAATGGCGGCTTTCTCATGGCCGACGACTTCTGGGGTCCGCTGGAATGGGAGAATTTCGAGCGCGAGATGAAACGCGTCCTGCCCGACCGCGAATTCGTCGAGTTGCCCATGGATCACCCGATTTTTCACAGTGTCTTCCCGCTGCGTGTTTCCAAAAATGAATTGCAGGTTCCCAATTATTGGACGGGCGAGAACAGCCAGCACACCGGCGTGACGTGGGAATACCATGACGGCGAGGAATGCCGGGACGTGCACATCCGCGCGCTTTTTGATGAGAGAGGGCGGATGATCGTGATTGCCTGCCACAACACGGACAACGGCGACGGCTGGGAGCGCGAGCAGGAGTTCCACTACTTCTTCCGCGAATTCTCGGAGAAACGCGCCTATCCACTCGGCATCAATATCATTTTCTACGCGATGACGCACTGAAGAAGCGCCTCAAATGAATTTCGTCAGACCTGGAATGGCGATTGGTGACTCCGGCGGTTCAGCATCCCACGCGTAAGTCTTTGGACTCAGATTCTCCTGCGAGTTCATCGCTTGCTCCCAAGTGATCGATTGGCCCGTGTAGGTCGCCATGCGGCCCATGATTGCCAGGAGCGTGCTCTTGGCCATGTACTCGCCATTGTTGATCGGCTGCCCGCTTCGAATGCTGGCGAATAATTCGTTGTGTTCGGTCTGGTAGAAATCGTCCTTCTGCTTGCTGTCGTAACTCCAGGACGTGCCGGCCGAAATCCGCAAGCGACGCTCGGAGACTTCAGCCGTGCCTTTCTCGCCGAAAACGTAGCCCGCGATGTCGTTGCGACACCGCGCTTGCTGGCGGCAATTGCTGAAGAGTTTCACCTCGTTCGCGTATTCATAAATCACCGAGTGATGATCGAAAATGTTGCCGTGCTCAGGCGCGTTGCGGACCTGGCGTCCGCCCATGCCGACTGCGCTGACGGGGTATTCGTCGTTCATGATCCAGGCGCAGACATCGAGGTAATGGACGTGTTGCTCGACGTTGAAGTCGCCGCTGAGCCAGGTGAAGTAGTACCAGTTGCGCATGTGCCATTCCATGTCGGTCCAACCCGGCTGGCGCGGTTTGACCCAGATCGAGCCGCGATAATCGTTTGCTTGCAACGCGCGGATTTCCCCCAGCGCGCCGTCGTGGATGCGCTGGATCGTTTCCCGAAAGCCGGAGGAGTAACGCAGGCAAAGGCCGGAAACGACCGAGAGTTTCTTCTGTTTCGCCTCTTCGCAAGCGGCCAGCACGGAGCGCACGCCGGGCGCATCGACGGCGACCGGTTTCTCAGCGAACACGTGCTTGCCGGCATCGATCGCCGCCTTCAGATGCATCGGACGAAAGTGTGGCGGCGTGGCCAACAACACCACGTCCACCCCGCTTGCCAGCACGCTTTGGTAGGCGTCGAACCCGACGAAACAGCGGTCCGGAGGCACCTCGATTTTATGGGCGATTTCCTTCTGGTTCTGAAGCGTGGACAGGCTGGTTTGCAATCGATCCGTGAAGGCGTCGCCGAGTGAGACCAATTTGACGTGGGCGTCGGCTTTGAGCGCTTGCGCGGCGGCGCCCGTGCCGCGTCCGCCGCAACCGATCAACCCAACGCGCAGGACATCGTTGCCAGCCGCGTGCACGCGGCCAGGGATGAGTTCCCGAGCGGCCACGGCGCCTGACACAACGGCAGCGCTCGAAGTTTTGAGAAATTGGCGGCGGGAAACGGAAGTTGCGGTTCTTGTCTTCATGGCTTGTTGAGGGGATAAAGCTCGAATTTGCGAAACAGGATTTCGAAGCCCTCGGATTCGAGCAGGATTTTTCCAGAGGATGGAAAGACGTCGTAACACTCATTGACCGTTGTGCCATTGACCACCACGGTGATGCGGTTGCCATCGCAGATGCACTCGACGCGCGTCCATTCGCCAAGCGGGCTTTCCACGTCGTGCTTGCCGCGCGTGTCGATGAGTTCTTGGAACTCCGGATCATGGAGCGACCACCAGAATTGTCTGCCCGAATAGACCGTGGGCTGGCCCCCCTTCTTCCAACGCGTGCGTTTGTCCGGTCCGAGAATCGTGTCACTGGTGATGGTCACGGGGATCGTCGAGCCATCCGCATCCTTGCCGCGGATCACGATGAAATCGCCGACGCAGCCCTGCGCGACCTGGCATTCGATGGAGGCCATCCAGGGGCTGCGGTTGCCGTCCGGGCCGACGGCGTGGAGGAGGATGCCGGAATTCCGCACGGTCTTTGCGCCGTAGGTTTTCTCGCCCCATTTGTATTCGACGATCAGATGATAATCGCGATAACCCTTCGCCGTGGCGAGATACCCATCGACCTCTCCAGAAATTCGGAGGATACCGTCCTGCACGCTGAAGACCTTTTTGGGATCGTCGTAATTCGTGTCCTTCAGCCACCCGTACAGGCCGGTGAGGTCCTTTCCGGTAAAAAGCCGGATCACCTCGTCGCGCGGGCTGATGGGGATGCTGTTGACAGGTTGCTGGTTCGTGCCTGGAGCGCGACTCGCTCCGAGCGCGACCCGAAATGTGCCGGCTTCGACGCAGCAAATCTGGAGGAACCGGCGGCGCGTCAAGGCCACCGAAGGCACAGCGGAGAACGCGTTCATGATTAAATGGCGGCGTTGCAGGGAATCTTCTAAAGGCGTCCATCGGCGTCAATCCTATCCTCGGGAACCGTGAACCACTGCGTTGACAAAGGGTTGGTCCGCGCGCAAGGCCCTGTGCGTTTCACGGCCCGAATGTCCGAACCAACCCCAAAATCAACGAACAACCCTATGGGAAAACGAGACGATCGAGTGGATGCTTACATCGCCAAGTCCGCCGACTTCGCGAAACCGATTTTGAATCACATCCGAAAGCTGGTTCATCACGCTTGCCCGGACGTGGAGGAAACCATGAAGTGGTCGTTCCCGCACTTCGACTACAAAGGCGTGCTGTGCAGCATGGCTTCGTTCAAGGCGCACTGCGCTTTCGGCTTCTGGAAAGGCGCGTTGATCTTCGGCAAGGACAAAGGCCCTGCCACGCCTGAGGATCAAGCGATGGGACAGTTCGGACGGATCACGTCACTCTCGGACTTGCCCAAGGACGACGTTCTGATCGGCTATATCAAGAAAGCCGTGGAGTTGAATGAGGCCGGAGTCAAGCTCTCGGTCAGGCCAAAATCCAAGGACAAGAAAGAATTGATCGTGCCAGATTATTTCGTCGCTTTATTGAAGAAGAACAAGAAGGCGCTGTCGACCTTCGAGGCGTTCAGCTACAGCCACAAGAAGGAATATGTCGAGTGGATCACCGAAGCTAAGTGGTCCATTTCATAAATACGCTCACGTTCGCGGCAAGGGATTTTTCGGCCAGACGAGGCGCGAGCGACGAGCATATCCCGAAGTGGATCTGTAAGGAGCAAGCAACGAAGTCTGGCGAAAAA
>VHCZ01000262.1 GCA_016871535.1 Verrucomicrobiota bacterium | reverse complement strand
AATGCAACACGGGGGATTTTCAGAGCCGCTTCAATTCAGCTCGCGGCGGTCGCGAACGACTCCACGCGCTCATTCACGCCAAACACCCCAACGTGCTGGACTTATGAAACTGAAAAGACGCGTCCCGCTTTGGCGATTGAAACCCGCGTTTTTGCTTGAGCGAGCGGTGGAAAAGTGATTGATTATTTCGTGTTCGACGCCTGAGAAGTGGGCCGGCCAGCGGGCGTCAAAGGCTCTTTGGAAGATGTTTCGCAGGCGAATTTACCCTGCCCGTGCTCGTGCTCAGAAACTGAGTCCTTGAACCGTAGTTGACGAAAAAAGGAACCCAAGCTGAGGCGGCGGCCGACAGGCCTTTACTGGAAGTCGAAAGCCGCAAAGCCCGTTCCACCTGTTTCTAAATAGTTCAAAGGAACTGTTTGCACACGGCATCAGGCGGGGTTTTTTTTCTCCGCCGGTTTTCCTTGAAGAAGCGCCGTTAGGTTGACCTCCATGGTTTCCGACCCATGCATACGGCCCTTGAGCCCGTCAATCGCAGGCCGGCGCTGTTGCGCCGCATCGCCTGACGACCGGTTGCGCGGCAACGCAACCCTGCCCGGTTCAGGGGAACCTTCCACGGCCAAGTAGCCGTGCGCACGGACCTTAAAAGTGCTCGGACCGCAGCCTTTAGGGTCTGTGCACTCTTCGCAGGCGGGCGATTAAGCCGCCTAAAGGCCACGGTCCGAAGAAAGGGCTTAGCCTTTCTTCGCCATTTCTTTGTCGCGCTCTTCCATCGCGGCGCGGCGCGAGAGGCGGACCCGGCCCTTTTCGTCGATGCCGATGCACTTCACGGTGATTTCGTCCCCCATCTTGACGATGTCTTCCACTTGCTTGACGCGGAAATTGGCCAGCTCGCTGATGTGGCAGAGTCCGTCCTGGCCAGGGAAGACCTCGATGAAGCAGCCGAATTCTTTGATGCTGACGACTCGCCCGCGATAAGTCTTCCCGACTTCGATTTCTGAAGTCATCTTCTCGACCTCGCGGCGGGCGATCTTCATCCCGTCTTCGTTGGTCGAATAGATCATGACCGTGCCGTCGTCCTCGATGTTGATCTCGCAACCGGATTCATCGACGATCTTCTTGATGTTCTTTCCGCCGGGGCCGATGAGCGCCCCAATCTTCTCCGGATTGATCTTGATGGTCAGGATTCGCGGCGCGTACTTGCTGAGTTCCTTGCGAGCCTCGGAGAGCACTTTCGCCATCTCCGCCAGCACATGCAGCCGAGCTGCGCGCGCTCGTTCCACGGCCTCCATCATGTGCTTGTGGGGAAGCCCGGGAAGTTTTAGATCGAGCTGAAACCCGGTAATGCCTTTGTCCGTGCCGGCGAGCTTGCAATCCATGTCACAGAAGGCGTCTTCCCAGCCGATGATATCGGTCAACAATTGATAGCGGCCGATCTGTTTGTCCTGGGTGTATTCGGTGCAGATGCCAACGCTGATGCCGGCGACGGGTTTCTTCAGCGGCACGCCGGCATCCATCAACGCCAGACTGCCGCCGCAGACGGACGCCATCGAGGTGGAGCCGTTGGATTCCATGATTTCGCAGGTGACGCGGATGGCGTAAGGGAAATCTTTGAGAGGAATCATCGGTTCGAGAGAGCGTTCCGCCAGCGCGCCATGGCCGATTTCGCGCCGGCCGGGGCCGCTGATGCGTCCGGTTTCGCCCACGGAGAAATTGGGGAAATTGTAGTGCAGAATGAACTGCTTTTCACTGGCGCCTCCGGTGTAGGAATCGAATTCCTGCGAATCCTCCGTGGTTCCCAGCGTGGCCAGCGCGAGCGCCTGCGTTTCGCCGCGGCAGAAGAGCGCCGAACCGTGCGCGCGCGGAAGCACGCCGGCCTCACATGAGATGGGCCGGACTTCGTCGAAGCGGCGCCCGTCCATCCGCTTGCCGTTGTCCAGAATCAGTTTTTTGACGGCCTCCTTCTGGATGTAATAAAAGGCATCGTTGACGACGAATTCCGTGATCTTCTCCTCGCCGAACTTCTCCGTGAGCTTCAAGGCCACTTCGTCCGTCAACGCCTTAACTGCGGCTTCGCGTTCCAACTTTTTCGGAATGAGCAAGGCCGGGACCATTCGATCTCCTGCCAGCGCCTTGGCTTCGTTGAGGATTTCGTCGGGAACTACATTCAGGGTGATGGCGCGCTTGGATTTGCCGGCGCGCGCGACGAGTTCCTTTTGGGCGGCGATCATGGTCTGGCACATCTGGTGGCCAAACTCCAATGCCGCCAGAAAATCTGCCTCCGAGATTTCCTTGGCCGCGCCCTCGAACATCAAATGGTCCGTTGCCGTGCCGACATAGATCAGGTCGAGATCGCTTTGCTCCATCTGGGCGTGCGTAGGATTCGCGATGAAGTCTCCGTTGACCCGCCCGACCCGCAATGCGCCAATTGGCCCGTTCCAGGGAATGTCGCTGACCGACAGCGCGGCCGAAGCGCCGAGAATGCTGAGAACGTCCGGATCATTCTCGCCATCGGCGCTGAGCAGGATGCTTTGCACCTGAACTTCGTTGTACCAGCCTTTGGGGAACAATGGCCGGATGGGGCGGTCGATCACCCGGCTGGTCAGGATTTCTTTTTCCGTCGGGCGCCCCTCGCGTTTGAAGTAACCGCCGGGGAATTTCCCGGCCGCGGCGGCCTTTTCCCGGTAATCGACGGTCAGCGGAAAAAAGTCCTGGCCTTCTTTGGCGCTGGTGGCGGCGACCGCCGCGACGACGACGATGGTTTCGCCGAGTTGGACGGTGACGGCCCCGTCGGCTTGTTTGGCGAGTTTTCCGGTTTCGATGTGAATGGGGTTGGCCCCCACTTGGATGGTGATTTTTTCAGACATAACAATTTAGTAATGCCCGTTGGCCCAGAGGAACTTCAGTGAGCACCTGTCAACCAGGTACTGAATGAAATTTCCCAGTGCCAACGGGTGTGACGCGATGGTTTTGCAAGCCATGGAAACCCCGTCGCGTTAGCGGGGCTCGCCGCTCCTTGAGAAGCGGATGGACTGCGGGTTTTATGTTAAACGAAAAGCGAGAGAAGTCCTCGAAAGCCGAAGGTCACTTGCGAAGCTTCAACTTCTTAGTCACGGACTGATAACGCCGGATGTCGGTGTTATGCAAGTAATCCAGGAGGCGCCGACGCTGGCCTACCATCATCAGCAGGCCCCGGCGTGAGCTGTGGTCTTTCTGGTTCTTTTGCAGGTGCTCAGTCAAGTGGTTGATGCGTTGCGTCAACAAAGCGATCTGAACATCGGCGGAACCGGTGTCTTTTTCATGCACGCGAAAATCCTCGATTGTCTTCGACTTTCCTTCCATAGAATTCCGTCATCGACTCACTTCAGGTTTCAAATGTGGCGGCAACGTTAGATTTGAATCCCCCCTGTGTAAAGCACTTTCCTTGCGCACGGCGCGGGAGTGATGGAGTGGTGGAGTAATGGAGCGGTTCGTCAGCCACTGCTCCACCACTCCACCACTCCAATCCGCTCTGCCCCATTCCCCAAAACAAACAGGCGACCCCACTCGGGGTCGCCTTAGCGTGGAACGAGGGATTGCCTATTTGTTCTATCTGTCACTTTCCTTCTTAAGCAACGGCCATGCCTTCTTAAGAATGAGAAGGCAATCTGTGTGGTTCGTGTGTTTAATGGGATCATAAGAGTCCTTTCCAGGTTGACTCTGGAGCGATGATGAAGGTAGGCGTTTCCTTCGAGAGTGTTGCGAATGTTGGCTCGCAAAGTAGGACAGGCTTCCAGCCTGTCCCCTGCGGGCCAGGTTGAACCGAACCTGAGGCAGGCAAGATGCCTGCCCTACTTTCGGTGCAAGCTGTTGTGAGAAGAACCAAGCTAACCATTTTGCTCTGTGGCCTTTTGTGGCCACAAATGTTAGTTCGCGGGGCCGAGAGGCTTTGGTACCCCGAAGTTGGCTTTCGCTGGACCGGAGCGCAAGTGCTTGCTCAAGGTCGCGATGGCTTCCGGCTGCTTTCCTCAGCGCACACCGGGATCACTTTCTCAAACCGGCTGACCGAAGCCTCCATCGCTGCAAATCGCGTGCTGGCCAACGGTTCCGGCGTGGCGGTTGGCGATATCGACAACGATGGCTTGCCGGACCTTTATTTCTGCGGCCTGGAGAATTCCAATGTGCTCTATCGGAATTTGGGGAACTGGCAATTCAAAGATGTAACCGCTGAGGCAGGCCTCCAATCCGAAAGGAGATTCTACCGAGGAGCAGTGTTCGCCGACGTCAACGGCGACGGCTCCCTGGATTTGCTGGTTTCGACGCTCAGCGAAGGGGTCCTCTGTTTCATCAACGACGGTCGAGGCAGGTTTACCGACCGCAACGCTGAGGCGGGCACGCGGCGTCCGTCCGCCGCCACGACCCTGGCGCTGGCCGATATCGACGGCAACGGCACGCTCGACCTTTACGTGGCCAACAATCGAACGAACGACATGCGGGACGTGGGGCGAATCAGCTTTTCGGCGGTCGGCGGAAAACCAGTCATTCCGCAAAAAGACCGGAATCGATTCGTGCTCCGTGGCGGACAATTGGCAGAGTACGGAGAACCGGATCAACTCCTTCTCAATGACGGAACTGGCCGTTTCCAGCTTGCGGCCTGGAACGGCGGCGCGTTTCTCGACGAAACCGGAAAGCCACTGGCCGCGCCGCCGCTGGATTGGGGATTGAGCGCGACGTTCCGCGATGTCAACGGCGACCTCGCTCCTGACCTCTACGTCTGCAACGACTACTGGACGCCGGATCGTTTCTGGATCAATGACGGGCGCGGGAGGTTCCGAGCCATTGACAAGCTCGCTCTGCGCAAAACCAGCGCCAGTTCGATGGGGGCGGATTTTGCGGATCTCGACCGGGACGGCCACCTGGATTTCTTCGTGCTCGATATGTTGAGCCGGGATTTGCGGTTGCGAAAGCGCCAGATGTTCGCGGACAAGCCGATGGCAGCGGTGATTGGCGCGATTGATGACCGGCCTCAAGTGATGCGCAATACTCTGTTCCGAAATCGCGGGGATGGAACTTTCTCCGAAATGGCTGATTTCGCCCGTATCGCCGCATCGGATTGGTCCTGGTCACCGATTACGCTGGACGTGGACCTCGATGGTTACGAAGACTGGGTGATCTCGGCGGGTCATTTCCGTGACGTGCAGGATATGGATGCGGCGCGGGAAATTGCCGCCCGCCAGCGCTCCTGGAATCAATTCAAAGATGAAGCGGCCAGGCAGAAGGCCTTCACGCGAGAACTGGAAGCGCACTATCAGCTTTATCCCCCGCTCCGAATGCCGATCGTGGCCTTTCGGAACTTGAAAGATTGGAGATTCCAAGAAGTCACAGAGCCGTGGGGGCTGAGTCATCCCGCTGTCCGCCACGGAATGGCGACCGGTGATTTCGACGGGGATGGCGATCTCGATCTGGTTGTGAATTGCCTGAACGGCCCAGCGGAGATTTACCGGAACGAAGGATCCCAAGGCCGCGTCAAGGTGCGCCTCAAAGGGCGCGCTCCGAACACGCAGGGGATCGGCGCACAAGTCGCTTTGATCAACGGCGTCATTCCCAGACAAAGCACTGAAATCGTCAGCGGTGGCCATTACTTGTCGGGGTCGGAGGCAATGGCGGTTTTCGCGACGGGGACCACTCGCGCAGGAATGCGGATCGAAGTGGCGTGGCGCAGTGGCAGGCGAACTGTCGTGCAGAACGTCGCGGCCAATCGGGTTTATGAAATTGAGGAGCCGCAGGCGGATGCCGGCGGGGGAGCGGGGGAGCGTGAAAGCGTGGGAGCGTCAAAGACTACTAACCGTCAACAGCCAATCGCCGATCCCCCATCGCCTCTTGCCTCGCGTATCTTCAAAGACGTTAGCGACACACTCGCTCACCTCCACCACGAGCCTGACTTCAATGATTTCGAGCGCCAGCCACTGCTGCCGTTGAGGCTCAGCCAGCTCGGCCCAGGAATCGCCTGGTTCGACTTGGATGCGGATGGTCATGACGACTTGATCATCGGCACCGGCACGGGCGCCGTCCCGGCTGTGTTTCGGTCGAACGGACGTGGCGCATTTGAGCGAATTGCCGCTGCGCCTGCCACTGGCGTATCGAGTGACACCGGAGGAATCGTGGCCTGGAACGATTCGAATGGCCGCGCAGCGTTCATTGCTGGAATCACCGGTTATGAGTCGCCCTCCCGCCATGGCGCGATGCAATTTCGCCTTAGCGCGACTCAGTTGGAGCCTGTCGGGCCGATTGGATCAGAGATGACCAGCGGAGGTGCCGTGGCGTTGGGCGACTTGGACGGCAATGGCCAGCTTGCGCTCTTCGTCGCTGGAAGTGTGATCCCGGGCCGCTATCCACTCGGCGCAGCTTCGAAGATCTATCGTTACAACGCGGGCCGATGGGAGTTGGACGCGCGGAACAGTCTGTTGCTTGACAATCTCGGCATCGTCCATGGCGCCGTGTGGAGCGACCTGACTGGCGACGGATTCCCCGAACTGCTCCTGGCGTGCGAGTGGGGACCCATCCGGATCTTTCAGAGACGTGGTGGAGCGCTGTTCGACGTGACGGCGGAATTCGGTCTCTCCGAATTCACCGGCTGGTGGAAAGGGATCACAACGGGAGATTTCGACAGCGATGGACGCCTGGACATCGCGGCTTCCAACTGGGGCTTGAACAGTCCTTACCAAGCATCCAAAGAACGTCCGTTAACGTTGCTTTACGGCGAATTATCTCGGCCGGGAATCCTGGACGTCGTCGAGACCGATTATGACGGCGTAACCCGGCAACTCACGACCAGCCGTCAATTCCTCCCGGTGTCCGCATCGCTTCCGTTTCTGTTCGAGCGCTTCACCAGCCACAAGATTTACAGCGAAGCTTCGTTGGCGGAGGTTCTGGGAGAACGAATGGTCCTGGCGCGGCGGACGGAGGTGAGAACGCTGGCCTCCTGCCTTTTCCTGAATCGCGGCGAGCGCTTCGAGAAGGTGGAACTGCCGCTCGAAGCGCAGCTTGCTCCGGCGTTCGGCGTCAATGTTGCGGATTTCGATGGCGACGGGCACGAAGATGTTTTTTTGAGCCAGAATTTCTTTCCGATGCAGGCTGAGATTCCACGCTTGGATGCCGGGCGTGGATTGTGGCTTCGAGGCGATGGGAAAGGCGGCTTGGCCAGCGTGCCGGGCCAGGTATCCGGAGTTGCCGTTTATGGCGAGCAACGCGGCGCGGCTCTGTGCGATTTCAACGAAGATGGAAGGATCGATCTGGCGGTGACTCAGAACGGAGCCGCGACCAAGCTGTATCAGAACATCCAGGCGGCTCCAGGGCTTCGCATTAAACTGCGAGGTCCGTCCGGGAATCCTCACGGGATTGGCGCGGTGATTCGACTTCGGTTCGGAGACCAGTTTGGTCCGGCCCGGGAAATCCATGCGGGTTCGGGATACTGGTCGCAAGACAGCCCAACGCAAGTGATGTCCACCCCGGCCATTCCGACTGCCGTAACGATTCGCTGGCCTGGCGGTCGAACGACGACGACGACGTTACCGGCCAATGCGAGGGAAGGCGTCATCGGCCTGGACGGGAGTTTGACTTCCAGGCGCTAACTGCTCTTTGATCCGTGCTATCCGCGCAATCCGTGGTCGAGTCGGGCTCACGGGGAGGAGAAAGCGCGGTAAATCGCTGCCTGATCTTCGTTTCGTTGGCTTTTGTTAAATTTTCAGGCGCCGACTTTGAACCTGAACCCTTAAGTTAAGCTTTGAACTCCTGAAGCTCAGACGCGCTGGGGGCGGATGGAGGCTGGCGCAAACTTGACGCCGGCAAACACATCGCTCAGCGCAAGCGTCACCTCGAGAGAGAGAAGGTGGATCGTGGACTCCAAGCCAGCCGCATCGCGCAGGAGCCAGCTTCGGTCCTTTTGGCGGGAGATTGCTCGATCCGGGCTTCTTTTTGGCTGACCAACAGGTATTCCCGCAACGACGGCATCTGCCGGTAGTTCTCGAACTTTTTGCCCCGGTCGTAGGCTTCGGTGGAGTCGGATAACACTTCGCCCACCAGCCTTGGATTCACGACCGTGTCGTCCGTGCCTTCCGCAAACTGCAACGGACCACAGATCACCGAGAAGTCCGGATAAGTCAGCAGGCCGGTCGCTTCCACCTTGAGGCGCAGATCGCTGGTATAGACGACGCAGGGACGCCCCTTCAGTTTGCTGTTGAATTCGCTAATCAGATTCGCGGCAATCTGGCTGTGTGGCGGTGTGCCGCCGGACATGGCAAAAACCTCGCCGTCGAAGAATTCGCTCTTGTAGTCGGCCAGGCGCTCGCGTTCGAGATACTCGGATTCGGTCAGTCGATGGATCGGTTCGGGCACACCCATAACGGTTCTCAGTCTAAGTGGTCCGTTTCGTAAATACGCTCACGTTCGTTGCGCCCAATTTGGCCTGGGGCAAGGCGCGACGAGCGAGCATCCCCCGCCAGTGGGGCTGTGACCGAGGAGCAACGCAGCCCCAGGCAAAATTC
>VHCZ01000261.1 GCA_016871535.1 Verrucomicrobiota bacterium | reverse complement strand
CGGTGCTTGGTGGAAGATTCCAAATGCGGAATCGATGCTTCAACTCAGAACCACGCGCGCCAACAATGACTGGGACCGATACTGGGCAAAATTGGCAAAAAACTGACCGACGGAAAAAGTCGCACCCAAGCCGGCCAAGACGCCACGTGGGCAGAGGGCAGGAACAATGGCGCTGTGGAGCAGGCTTTCCAGCCTGCCGGTTACGGGGACTTTCGAGTCCCCAGCAGCATAGCTCGCGATACAAAGCTGGAAAGCCCCGTGAACCCGCCGGCTCGAAAGCCTGCGCTATCTGGCTCGAAAGCGGCGATGCTAAAAATTGAGACGCCGCCTGGGCAGAAAAGCCTGGGCAGAAAAGCATTGCGGGCAGTGTCGATCTCTGGCAGCAGTAAGCGCCATGGCCAGCGACCCAAGTGCCGGCAGCGCCACGGCAACGGCACCGCCCCAGACCACTCTTCCTGTGGCACGTCCTCGACTGGATTCTGTGGATCTGCTTCGCGGCCTGGTCATGATTCTCATGGCGCTGGATCACACCCGCGCCTTTTTCTCGAACGTAACGTTTTATCCACTGCAGTTGGACCGCACCTGGCCGCTCCTGTTTTGGACCCGCTGGTTCACGCATTTCTGCGCGCCGGTTTTTGTTTTTTTGGCCGGCACCGGGGCGTTTCTCTCGACCACGCGCGGGAAAACCAAGGCCCAGTTGTCCTGGTTTTGCCTGACGCGCGGTCTCTGGCTCGTGCTCCTGGAATGCACGGTGATCCTATGGTTCGGCTGGTCTTTCTCGATCAACTTGAACTCCATTGGCGCCGCGGTGATCTGGGCGATTGGCTGGTCGATGGTGGCGCTGGCGGGCTTGGTGTTTCTCCCCGTGCGCTACATCGCGCTTTTCGGCCTGGTGATGATCGCCGGACATAATCTCCTCGACCCGCTTTCGCCCGAGCGATTCGGCTCCTTCGAATGGCTCTGGAGAATTCTGCACATCCAGGGACCGGTTCTGTTCGGCGATCCGGCCAGGCCTTCGTTCGTGATCGGCGTTGGGTATCCGCTCATCCCGTGGATCGGCGTGATGGCGGCGGGCTACGCGTTCGGCTCGATGTTCCGCTGGGAAGCGACCCGCCGTCGTAGAACCATCCTCAGGCTCGGCCTGGTTCTGACCGCGCTGTTTTTCGTCCTGCGCGCGGCGAATGTTTATGGCGATCCTTCTCCGTGGTCCGCGCAAAAGAACCCGCTCTACACCTTCTTCTCCTTCATCAACTGCACGAAGTATCCCCCATCGCTTCTCTACTTGCTCATGACTCTGGGGCCGGCGCTGATCATCCTGGCTTGCCTGGAGCGAGAAACGCCGCGCTTTTTGCAGCCCGTGCTGGTATTTGGACGTGTGCCTCTTTTCTATTATCTTCTGCACCTTCCCCTCATCCATGGACTCGCCGTCCTCGTTCGGCAGGGCGGCCCTGGCTACAATCTACCTGTGGTTTACGCCGTCTGGATCAGCGTGATCCTTGTCCTGTATCCGGTGTGCCGATGGTTCGCCAACGTCAAGCGACGCCGGCGCGAGGCGTGGCTGAGTTACCTTTAGCGAGTCGTGAAACGTGATGCGTGACTGGGTCACGGATCACGGATCACTGGTTACCGAGCACTTGCCTCGACGCACCCTGCCCGAATAGATCAAGCACCGCCGCGGTCATGGCCGTGACTCCCGTCTTGATGGTCGGTTCCGGCACAGGAGCAAAATGCGCCGAATGCAAGGACGGCAACGCCTTTGCCCCGCTGAGGTGTTCCTTGTAAGTTTCGGGAGCAACGGCTCCCAGCCACAGCAAGCAAACTGGAATCTTGTCCTGCGTGCGTCCGTACTCCCCGAAATCTTCTCCGCCCATCACCGGCTTTTGCGCAAGGACGTTCGCGTCGCCAATCCAGCGTTTGATCGCGGCGACGGCGCGGCGCGTGAGTTCAGGATTATTGTAAGTCGCGGGAGTGAACTCGTCCTCCAGCGTCACAAGCGGATACTTGTCCTCAGGCAACCCGGCCGCAGCCGCCAGACCGCGCGTGATCCGGTGGATTGAATCCAGCGTGTGTTTGCGCACTTCGTCGGTGTAGGAGCGCAGGGTCAACTGCAGCTTCACTTCGTCCGGAATGATGTTGTGTTTGGTGCCGCCGTGGATGGAGCCGACGGTCACCACGGCGGGATCGCCGGGCGCGGTTTCGCGGCTGACGATGGTTTGCAGCGCCAGGATCGTTTGCGCGGCCAGCACGATCGGATCTTTGGTCGTGTGCGGCCAGGCGCCGTGCCCGCCAACGCCGCGGATCGTTACGTTGACGGAATCGACATTCGCCATGGCAAAACCTTCGACGTAGCCCACGCTGCCGCTGGGGAGGTTGGCGCTTGCATGAAGCGCCAGGCAATAGTCCGGCTTGGGAAAACGCGTAAACAACCCATCGGCCAGCATCCCGCGGGCGCCTTTGCCCCGTTCTTCGGCCGGCTGGCCAATCATGACCAGGGTTCCTTGCCATCGGTTCTTGAGTTGAGCCAGCAGCCGGGCCGTGCCGACGAAAACCGTCATGTGCACGTCATGTCCGCAAGCGTGCATGACGCTGACCGTTTCCCCTTTTTCATCCTTCGCCTGAACCGCGCTGGCGTAGGGCAATCCGGTCTGCTCCTTCACCGGCAAAGCGTCTAGGTCGGTGCGAACCAAAACCGTCGGGCCGGCGCCATTGCGCAGGACGCCTACGACGCCGGTCCTGCCCACGCCGCGAGTGACTTGCAGGCCGGCCTGCTCCAGTTCGTCGCCAATGCGTTTGGCCGTTTCCTTCTCCTGAAGCGACAACTCCGGATGGGCGTGGAGATGTTTGTAAAGAGAATCCAGGGAAGAATATTCCTGGGCCAGGCGCGCCCGGACAGCATCGCGGACGTCTGCGCCAAGCGCCACCCACGGCGGAAGAGAGACCGATACACTGAGGAAGAATCCGGCCAACAGGATGCGCCACCGGGAATGAGGCGAAGAATTTGTCATAAGAGACCTACAGTTTCAATCGGTAGAACTTGCGGGTTCCACTCGGAGCAACTGTTCGCGGGCTGGTCGCTCCGGTCACCGCACTCCACGGCCCGGTTGCTTCATCCGCAGACTCTAACGTCGCGGCACCTTCCCAAGAGAGGATCAGATTGCTGCCAGAACGCGCGAAGCCCAGTTTCCTCGGAGGCGCGGTGGAACCTGTGGAGCTAAGGCCTCGGATGATCATGCCGCTGATGCCTCCCGAATTGTCCTCCATTTCCGCGAACCAGAGATACTCCCCGGCTTTGATCTCCACGGTGACAGTTCGGGGCTGACCCACGGGGGTCGGAACGCCGTTCACGTCCAGATTCACGCCCGAGTAATTCCCGGTGTTTTGGGCCGCAGGCTCTTTCTTGCCGTTGATATCATCGACCCAAACCTTGCCAAATCGTCCATTGCCATCCGTCGTCCGGCCCTCGAACACGGTCACGTTGTAAGTCCCGGGGTTCAGGCCGGCGAAGCGCATGAGCACCTCGGTTCCCGCCGTGTCCGGGCTTTGATAAAGGTAGTCGTCTTTGACAATTGCGGGAACCAGGACGCCGTCGTACACCGCGGACGCACCTTCCTTCGTTGGGTTGTTGGCGGTCTGGCCGAGCTGCAACTGGCGGAGATCTCGCGGCACGAAATCAGGCAACAGAGCGCAACTCTGCGGTACGCTTTGCGCCTTGCTCGATAGAGCGCCCTTGTTTGAAGCGCGCCAACGAAGCCCAGTCTTCAGGCTTCTTGTGGCCGGGTGCTCAAGTCGGGCGCTGAAGCGGCCTGAAGGCCGCGCTCCAGGACAGTGGTTCATGCGGAGGCGCGATTCTTGAAAGCAAGCGGGCTCCGGGACACACGTCTCAACACCGGAGCCCGCTCATCCTTCTACCCAGAAGGAAATTCAGCCTATTCGTAGCTGATGACCAGGTTTCCGGCTTGGACCCTGACGGTTTTGATCTTAACCGCCGTGCTGCTGCGGATGCGATAGAACTTCGCCGTCGTCGAAGCCGGAACGGTGATCGTCTTCGCGGCCGCATTGACCGCCGCGCTCGCCAGAACAGCAAAAGGTCCGGTGACCGCGTCAGCGACAAACAACTCTGCCGCTGCGGCCGGGGGCAGCCCCAGCGGCACGCAGGTTGCCGCGCCGGCGCCCGTCAACGGCGGCCCGTCCGCAGTGGGACCCCCTAACGCCGCAACTTCTTCATCGGTGAGCGCCACCTCGCGGATTTGGAGCGCGTTGATTAGCGCGGTGCTTTGCTCGTTGTCGTCGCCGTCGTTGAACATGAAGATCTCCGCCGGCAACGAGAATCGTCCATCGATGTTTGCGCCGTCGCCGCCGACGTCTTCGCGATGCTTGGCGCCGTTCACGTATTTCGCGAACCGCTTGGGCGTTGAGGTCATGTCCGCCACGAACACGGCGCGGGCCCAGGTCTCGCGCTGATGGCTGTTCGCCGGATTGATGCCGTCATAGTTTGAGCAGCAGCCCTTGCCGTACGATCCGTCCGAGCCGCGCCAGAAGAGATCGCCGTCGTTGTTTTGCCCCAGGTCGTGCGTCCGCAGGATCGTGCCGAACCCGTGTCCTTGGCCCCAGTAGAGATCGACGATCAGTGACCATTTGTTGGCATTCTTGCCGCCGCCGCTCGCCGCCAGCCCAGGTTTGACGCGTATTCCAGTTTTTCGGAAATCCTCGCCGTTTTCGTTGCGCGGAATCACCAGAAACTGGGCAGGCCGCCCCCCGATGCCGGGGACAGCGGCGAAGGCGCCCTGGCCGCTGGTGCCGAACGAATAATGGCTGGCGATGGAATTGTCGATATAGGTGATCGGATTCCCGACGGTCGCGTTCAGGTTCCCGTTGAAGGTCCAGTGGGATTTAACGTCGGCCGCGGCGGTTTGCGGCTCAGGAATCCCCGCTGCGGATGGACCGCCGAGCGCCGTGACTTCCTCGTCGGTCAAAGCCACAGGACGGATTTGGATCGAATTGACCAAAGCCGTGCTCTGCTCGTTGTCGTCGCCGTCGTTAAACAGGAAAATCTCTGCCGGGAGTGAGAATCGGCCGTCGATGTTCGCGCCATCACCGCTCACATCGTCGCGGTGCTTGACTCCATTGACGTACTTCGCGAACCGCTTGGGTGTTGAGGTCATGTCCGCGACAAACGTAACCCGCGCCCAGGCTTCTCGCTGATGGCTGTTGGCCGGATTGATGCCGTCGTAATTCGAGCAGCAGCCTTTCCCGTACGAGCCGTCCGAGCCGCGCCAAAAGAGGTCGCCGTCGTTGTTCTGATTCAAGTCGTGGGTGCGCAACACCGTGCCAAACCCATGTCCCTGCCCCCAGAAAACGTCCATGATCATTGTCCACTTATTGGCATTTTTACCGCCCCCGCTTGCAGTCAAGCCCGTGCTGACCCGCAGGCCGGTCTTGCGGAAGTCCTCGCCGTTTTCATTCCGCGGGATAGCCAGAAACTGGACTGCCTGGCCACCGATTCCGGGCACGTCCGCGAAAGCTCCCTGGCCGCTCGTGCCGAACGAATAATGGCTGGCGATCGAATTGTCGATGTACCGCACTGCCGTCCCCGTCTTCGCTTGCAGGCTTCCATTGAATTCCCATTGGGCCGCCACGCCCGTCGCCTGAGTCTTGGCGGGCGCCGGGATGCCATTCGGCGAAGGACCGCCCAAGGCTGCAACTTCTTCGTCGGTCAATGCGCCCTCGCGGAATTGAATGGCGCTGACCAACGCCGTGCTCTGTTCGTTGTCATCGCCGTCGTTAAACATGAAAATCTCGGCAGGAAGCGAGAATCGGCCGTCGATGTTCGCGCCGTCGCCGCTGACGTCTTCGCGGTGCTTGACGCCGTTAACGTACTTCGCGAACCGCTTGGGCGTTGAGGTCATATCGGCCACGAACACGGCGCGGGCCCAAACCTCGCGCTGATGGCTGTTCGCCGGGTTGATGCCGTCGTAGTTCGAGCAGCAGCCCTTCCCGTACGACCCATCCGAGCCGCGCCAGAAGAGATCCCCGTCGTTGTTTTGTCCCAAATCGTGGGTTCGCAAGATCGTTCCAAAACCGTGGCCCTGCCCCCAGTACAGATCGACAATCAACGTCCACTGATTGGCGTTCTTGCCACCGCCACTTGCCGCCAGGCCGGGCTTCACGCGAATGCCGGTCTTGCGGAAATCATCTCCGTTCTCGTTCCGCGGAATGGCGAGGAACTTCATCGGCTGCCCGTTGACTCCCGGAACCTCGGCAAAATTCCCCTGCCCGCTCGTGCCAAAGGAGTAATGGCTGGAAATCGCCGTGTCGATGTAGGCGAGATCGCTGCCGATGGCAGCCTTCAGCGTCCCGTCGTCAAAGGTCCAATAGCCCGTTGCGGCCGGCCCGCCGACGTTCTCACAAGCGCCCGGAGCCGTGGAAAATGACCACGAGCTGGTGACCGAGTTTCCCGATCCATCGGCGAAAGACAAAGTCACCGGATACACTCCTTCCGGAACATGGCCCGGATGCCGGTAGCTGATAGTAGTTTGTTTGCCGCTCTTGGTGACGGTGGGCGTCAAAGCTGTGTTCTTGACGCTCAACTTGATCGAGCCCGGATTCAAAGTCGTCGCGTCTTCGGTGACGACCACATCGATGCTCAGTTTTGCATTGACGCTCGTCTCGGCCGGCGCGGGCTTGGCGCTCCTGATGAACGGTCCCACGGCGCCAGTGCGGTCGCGATAAGCCTTGATATGCCCGGCGGCAGCACGGTCGTTGATCAGAATGCGGGTTCCTGCGCTGGTGAACGAATAGAACTCGCAATTCGCCGCGCTGCCGGCCTCGAACCAAAGCAACCGAACTCCATAAATACCCGCCTCTTGAACCACAAAGGAAAAAACGGATTCAGATGCGCCGCGTGTCCCATCGAAGATCCCCACCACGGGCGCGGTCACATCGCGTGGATCGCTCCCGACCGTCACCTTGAACCCGTCGTCGCTGGTCACGCCCATCGTGACCAAACCCGCAGGAAGGTCCAGGTAAGCGACGCTTTCGACGACGATGTTGTCGAACACTTCGGCGCCGTCCGGGTTCACGCCTGGATAGCCGGGAATGGGACCGTCCGCCGGAAACTGGCCCACTCCGCCCTGGTCGGCGTCGAAATTAATCGTGGCAAGGTTGAAGCTGCCATCGGCGTTCGCGCCGATCTTGTTGGCAATATTGGCGCCCGAGAGCCCGGCCAGTTGTTTTTCCGCCGCGCCGATTCCTCCCGGCGCTGGAGAGACAATTTGATAAACACGCGCTTTGAAGCCGCTCGATCCGGTGTTGACCGTGGCCGTGGGCACTTTTGCGGTCGGCGGGATCGTCGCATATCTCGCCACGCTAAAATCGAACGCGAACGTTTTGGACGTGTCGTACGTCAACTCGACCTTATGACTCGATGCCGAGGCAAGCAGGCCAGGGGGATCGTAAGTGATGGTCCGCGTGTTGCCCTGGCTGGTCACGGTCGGTGTGACAGTCGCCCCGTCGAATTTCAGTTGCACCGTGGGCGAAGCAAGGTTTTGCACGACGATGGAAACCACCGAATCCGGCGCAGCCCCCTGCGCCGCCGGCGACTTTGCGGAAACGTAGGAGCCCGTGCCGACGGTGGCGGTCGTAATATTGAGATCGTCGATCCAGTGGCTGTTGCGGATGGCGGCGGTCAGTTCGCCGGTTCCTGCGCCAAAACCGAACACGCCGGAAGTGGGCGTGTAGCCGATGCCCACGTTGTCAAAGACTTTGACGCCATCGTATGTAATGTCGAGCGTGCCGTCCGGATCAAGTTTGACTTCAACATTCGCGAACCGCACGGCAGTCGAGTCAGCAGGGTAAGTCTGAAGGCCCCGGAAATTCCGCACGGCGACTTTCGCGCCGCCAAACCTGACGATAATCCCTGGCGCATCGCCGGGATCGTTGCCGTTGGCATTGAAGCCGGCCAGGTTGTCAATGGTGTCGAACGAGATAATCAACCCTTTGCTTGCGGAGGGGCCGTCGCCGGTGCCTCCCGCCTCGCGGAAAGGAGTGTCCGCCGCGAGATCATTGGCGAGAACGAAGCAGAATCCATTTGCGCCCAAGCTGGTGCCGCCGCCCACGGCCGCCTTAAAGGTGGCGGTGAAACTCTGAATGGCAGCGGCGGCGTTGAAATCCGGCAAAATGTAAGATCCGTTTTGCGGGAGGGTTTTGGGGGGGTCGAACGGTGGAAGCTTCGACACGTCCGTGAGTTTGAGAATGCCGTTCTCGATCTCCGCGGCGCCGAGAGCTGTCCCGCCTGGATCGGTGGCAAAAGTGGTGTTGAACGTCGCCGCATTTCCGGACACGCAACACGCTGCCGCGATCGCCGCTGCGGGTATCCACGCCCTCAGGAATCTGGCTGAAGTTGGCTTTCTCTCCAATCGGGAACTGCTGTTGTTAGTCATGGGATTTGTTGTTAGAGCGTGTCCGAAAATTCCGCGGGGTCCTGTTTTCGCGCCAAAGGCCGGATGGCGAGGCGCGACGAAGGAGAATATCCTCCCTGGATCTTCGACTGAGGAGCAACGAAGCCAGGCGGCCTTTGGCGCGAAAA
>VHCZ01000260.1 GCA_016871535.1 Verrucomicrobiota bacterium | reverse complement strand
CAACGCAGGCCACGGACAAAAGACCCGCCGCCCGGAGGGTTTTCGCGCCAAAGGCCGCCTGGCTTCGTTGCTCCTCAGTCGAAGATCCAGGGAGGATATTCTCCTTCGTTGCGCCTCGCCATCCGGCCTTTGGCGCGAAAACAAGACCCCGCGGAATTTTCGGACACGCTCTTAGGGTTGCGCCGAATTTTGCCTGGGGCTGCGTTGCTCCTCGGTCACAGCCCCACTGGCGGGGGATGCTCGCTCGTCGCGCCTTGCCCCAGGCCAAATTGGGCGCAACGAACGTGAGCGTATTTACGAAACGGACCACTAAGTTGGCCGAAATGATGACGGCTGCCCCATGCGCCTGACAGTTTATCAGGTTGACGCTTTCACGGATCAAAGCTGAATTCACAGCTTTCCAAGCTTCCGCGCGAGGCGGCGTCGTGAAAGTGCGCGTGGCTGGAGACCGTGTGTTCCTCGGTGGGAAGGCCGTAACCGTGCTGCGGGGTGAATTGGTCTAGATCACCGTTCCGTGCGGGATGGCTCCGTTCTTCGGAATGATCACGATGCCGTCCCGGATGTAGTAAAGCGGGTGATCGAAATCCTTGGGCTTGTCCGCCGGGGAGATCGAGCAATGGCTTCCGATCCGCGCATTCTTGTCGATGATGGCATTTTCGATGCGGGTATTCCGACCGATGCCAATGCGGGGCCGTCCCTGAGCTTCATTCTTGGAGATCGACCCTGCCGATTCGTAAAAATCGTTCCCCATCACGACGGTTCGTTCCAGGTGACAGCCCTGTTCGACGACGCTGCGTATGCCGAGCAGGCAATGGCGGAACGACGAATGGTTGATGATGCACCCGTCGGAGATCAGCGAGTGCTCGAAGTTTCCGCCGTTGATCTTTGAAGCCGGCAGATAGCGCGGCTGCGTGAAAATCGGCGCGCTCATGTCGAAGAAATTGAAGCGAGGCAGAACGGACGTGATTTCCAGGTTCGCTTCAAAAAACGTCCGGATCGTTCCGATGTCCTCCCAATAACCCTGGAACACATAGGCAAAGACGCGGTGCGTGCCGATCGCGTCCGGGATGACGTGCTTGCCGAAGTCCATCAAGTCGTCATCGAGCAGTTGGACGATCACCTCGCGGTTGAACACGTAAATCCCCATCGACGCCAGGAACAGCTCGGCGTCGTCCTCGATTCCCAGCACGGGGTACATGTCGCGATCGAGCTGCAGGCTCTCCTGAACGGCCGGATCTTTCGGCTTTTCCACAAACCGATTGATCCGCAAATCCGGGCCGATCTGCATGATGCCAAACCCGGCGACGTCGCGGCGCGGCACGGGAATGGTCGCGACGGTGACATCGGCTCTCTTCTTCACGTGCTGATCCACAATCGCGCGGTAATCCATGCGATACAACTGGTCTCCGCTCAGGATCAGGAGGTAGTCGAAGGTGTGGCCGAGGAGATGAATCAAGTTCTTGCGCACGGCATCGGCCGTGCCTTCATACCACGAAGTGTCCGTCAGCGTTTGCTCCGCCGCCAGGATTTCCACGAAGCCCCGGGAGAAATGATCGAACTTGTAGGAGAGGGCGATATGGCGGTGCAACGAGGCCGAATTGAATTGGGTCATCAAATACATCCGCTTGTAGCCCGAATTGATGCAATTCGAGATCGGGATATCGACCAACCGGTATTTGCCTCCGAGCGGCACGGCTGGCTTGGCGCGGTCCTTGGTCAACGGAAACAAACGCGTGCCTTGTCCTCCGCCCAGGATGACCGCAAAAACGCCGTCGGGGCCAATCGAACTCTGCCTTTGCTCCTGTAACATAGGGTTGCCTTTCGCCAAAGAACGGCCCTTTTTAACCAAAGCCTCCGCAGCCGCGCAAGCGGCATCCATTGTTCGGATCGAGAGCATTTCATGCGCGAGAACTCGCGCAATTCGTGTCAACGGAGCCTCGCGTCCACTCCATTCGTGTCCCTACAGCGCAGCAAAAAAGGAGAAAAGCTGGCCAAGGGGCGGGTAGTGCGCTTTTCCACGTTCTGCGATCTTGGCCGCGATGGATGCGAAGAATGAAATGGGCAGTAAAGGGACAAGCCTGAATCCGGGGCGACATCCGGTGACGGGCCTCTTGCATCCAGCATTTACGTTGCCCGCAGACTCCGCAGATTTCCGTGGATTAGTTGTCGACCACAAAAAGGAGGAATTTGGCGCTCTGGTGGAAATCTGCGGACTTCTGCGGGCAACGACAAGCCTAAATTAGCGGCGCCAGCGACGATTCTTGATTGAGCAAGGACGGACGCGGTGTGCCCGGAGCGCGGCAAAATCAGAGTATGCCATTCGTTCAACACTCGAACTTCGCCCGGCCTTTGCTGAGATTCCTCGGCTCGCTGGGATTGGCGATGATCCTCCTGGCCGTCATCATCGTAGCCTGCGCGGTGGGCACGGTGGCGGAATCCCGATTCGATACCGCGATGGCCCAGGCCTACGTCTATGACGCGCCCTGGTTCATCGCGTGGCTGCTTCTGCTGTGCGTCAATCTGATCTGCGCGGTGCTGCTGCGGTATCCGTGGAAGCCGCACCACCTCGGTTTCATCATCACCCACGCCGGGATTGTGGTGATGCTCGTCCGAGCGATGATCGGGCGCACCTGGGGCGTTGAAGGGTTTGTGACCTTGTTCAAAGGAGCGAAGCCGGTCGATTCGCTCGTCTTGAATCAAACGGTCTTCGAGGCGAGTGCGCCGGGATTGGGCGAGCGCAAATCCAGGTTGGTAAATCTTGACGTTCGCCCCCCCACGGCGAAGCGTCCCGTTCAACTCAAGCTCAAGGACGTTCAGGTCGCTTTGGTCGATTACGCCAAAGAACTCGGTGTTTTGACGCGCGTCGAACAGACCGCGTCCAACGGTTCGCCGGCGGTGCGCCTGGTGTTCCAAAGCGCAATGGCTCCTCAGCCGATCTCGCAATGGCTGGTGCTCGGCGACGCGGCACGCGACACGATCGAGTTCGGCCCGGCGCAGATCCGATTTGCCTCGGGCGAAAGCGTGAAGCGCACCGGTGTTGAATTGAGCACAGCCGAAGCGCATGGTCTTCAACCTTCCTATGAACCTGACGCTAGGGCGAGCCTGTCCCCAGCAAGCCGAGTTGGACCTGTTCCACGCACGTCGATCGGCTCGCCGGGACGGACTCGCCCTACCGAGTTCATGGGGCGAGAGCATGGTTCTGAAACCAAGCAGGCTTCCCAGGAACCGAACCCCCTCACCCCATCCCTCTCCCCCAGTGGGGAAGAGGGTGTCCGCAGGACGGGTGAGAGGGAAATCCACGCGTCTTCTCCAGTTTCGTTGCCCAATTCAACAGCAGCCGACTCCAGCCAGGCGAAGAAGTCTCGGGAACGACATTTCGTCTTTGCCAAACTGCCCGATATGACGATGGCGCGCGCCCTGAGCGGCCCGCCGACCGGAATCAAAGCCGCCTTTCGGTTCGATCCCCAGGCGACGGAGGACAAAGATCGAAAGGGAACCCTGGAACTGCAAGTCGATCAGCGGCGCTTTGAGTTCGCGGTGAACCAAATCCTGGATCGTGATGTGCCTTTGTCCGGGACGGCCTGGACGCTGAATCGCGCGAAATTCCTGCCGGATTTCCGCCTGGAAAATAAGGAGGCCGTCAGTGTTTCCGACACGCCTATCAATCCAGCATTGGTGTTCGAGATTGCAGGGGTTGCCGCTTCCGGCAAAGCAGCCTCTCGCGACTGCGATCACGGGGAAGAAGGCGAGTGCGATCACTCCCAACAGAAAGCCTGTTCCCCCAAACCCGCGGAACAGGCCGCTTCCCCGCATGGAACCTCGCCCAGCGCCGGGCTGACGATTTTTTACGGGATCGACCAAAAGTTGCGCTTTGCGATCCGTTCAAAAGAGGGCAAGGCCGAAGAAGGAACCTTGGCGATCGGCCAGGATATCCCGCTCGGCCTGGCGGATTGGAAGATGCGGGTCGAGGAACTGATTGAACACGCCGCGGTCCGCGATGAACTCGCGCCGATGAATGAGGCCGGAGCGCAATCGATCAACGCCCCGGGCGTGCTCGTCCGGATGCGGCGCGGCGCAGAGATTCTCCAGCAATGGATCGCCTCCGGCGCGCCGGCGCACGCGTCGATCGGCAGCGAGAGGGTTCATTTTTCCTTTGGCCGCAAAGTGCGCCCGCTCGATTTCAGCGTGGCTTTGGACGACTTCGAGGTGGAACGCGACGAGGGGACGCAAAGCCCGGCAGGTTTCAAAAGCCACGTCCGCTTCATCGCCCCGAAGGACAACAGCACCCTCCAACGCGCGATCTGGATGAATCACCCGGCGGATTATCCGGATTTTCCCGGCGTGAGCTTGTTGGGCACGGCCTACAAGTTTTCGCAAGCGTCGTGGAATCCGAACGATCTTTCCCAGACGACGCTGCAAGTGGTGAAAGATCCGGGATGGTCCTTGAAATGGATCGGCTCGCTGTTGGTCTGCGCGGGAATCTTCACGATGTTCTACGTCAAACCTTACCCACGGCGAGCGGCTCATGTCGCTTAAATCGAACCTCCCATAGAAGTTCCGTTCAATGAAAACGCTTTGCTTTGATCCCATCATGAGAATTCCAGGCGCTCGTGTATCCCCTCCGTTAACGACGGTGGGGCGACGCTCCTGCGGAGCCTTTCTTCGATGGCATTGGCTCGGCGGGAGCCTCGCCCCACCTTCAACTGAGGGCATACGCGCTCGTTGGATAGACGCCGCCTTTCCCCTCACCCTGTCCCTCTCCCTCAGGGAGAGGAAACTCTCTTTCCCGCGGTGGCAGAAATCATGTCGTATCGGATTTCAGGATCCGCAGCGAAGCATTTCCCCTCTCCCCCAGGGAGAGGGCCGGGGTGAGGGGAAACGGGGCCTAAATCGAGAATCCGCACAGCTTCTCCGGGCCGGTCTGGTCTTCCTCGTGGCCCTTTGGCTTCCTTCGCTCCTGGCCGCCGAATTGAATTTCGATGACGCCGCGCGCATTGTGATTCAATCCGGCGGACGGAAAAAGCCGCTCGACACCTTCGCCAGCGAATCGCTCCAAACCCTCTCCGGTCGCCGCGCCTTGAACGATCCGCAAACCGGCCAGCGCATCCAGGCGATGGACGCCTTGATGTCCATGTGGAGCGGCAGCCGCGACTGGAAGGCGTTTCCGGTGGTCGTCGTTTCCGACGCGAATTTGAAGCGAACGCTCGGTTTGCCTGCGACCACGCGGTTGTTTTCCTTCGAGACGCTGGCCCAGAACCACGCGCTCGGCGAACTCGAGACGCAAGTTCAAGCCACGCGCCGGCGGGGAGAGGATCTGACCGCGCTTCAAAAGGAGGTCGAGACGGTTCTCTCGCGCCTCCATCTTTTGAATCAAATCGTGAGCGGTGAGGCTTTGACGATTGTTCCCAACTCGAAGGGCGCGAAGGCGCCCTGGGTCAGTCTCAAAGAGGCAGCCGCACCGCACGGCGAACCCGTGGGCCGCGAGCTAGGAGAATTGTTCCGGAAGGTCTCCGAGTCGTATCGCGCCAGCGACGCAAGCGGGTTCGCCTCGAACACACGCGAGTTCCGCTCCCGGCTTGCGGGGCTGGCTGCGGACGTGTATCCGGCGTCCGGCGCGATCGAACGCGAGGTTCACTACAATCGGCTCCATCCCTTCCGCTGGGCCTGGGTCCTTTACCTGGCGGCGTTTTTCGGATTGCTGATCTGGAAATCGATGCGCGCCGGCCTTGCGCTCTTCGGCGCGGGATTGGCTCTGCAAATTTACGGATTTGTTCTGCGAAGCTGGATCGCCGGACGCGCGCCCGTGACGAACATGTACGAATCGGTGGTGTGGGTGGCGCTCGGCGTGGCGGCCTTCGCGCTGATTTTCGCGCTGATCTATCGTTCCAAACTTTACGTGTTGACCGCGGCGCCGCTGGCGATTTTGGGATTGATCTTCGCGGACTCTTTGCCGTCGGTGTTCAACGCGAGCATTGGCCCGTTGCCGCCGGTGTTACGCGACAATTTCTGGCTCGTGACTCACGTCTTGAGCATCACGCTTGGTTACGCGGCATTCGCGCTGGCGATGGGACTCGGCCATGTGATCCTGAGCCTTTATCTGTTCAAACCCGCCGCGGTGAACGAGCGCTCGCAAATCCACCAACTGCTGTATCGCGCGCTGCAGATTGGCGTGCTGCTTTTGGCGATCGGCACGATTCTGGGTGGCGTGTGGGCCAATTATTCCTGGGGCCGCTTTTGGGGTTGGGATCCCAAGGAAACGTGGGCGTTGATCGCGCTCTTGCTTTACATTTTCGCGTTGCACGGCCGGCTCGCGGGATGGTGGGGAAACTTCGGCCTGAGCGTGGCGGCGGCGGTCTGTTTCAACGGCGTGTTGATGGCGTGGTATGGGGTCAATTTGGTCCTGGGCAAAGGACTGCACAGCTATGGATTTGGTGGAGGCGGGGTTGAATGGGTTGCGGGTTTGGTCGCGCTCGATCTGGTGTTTGTCGGCTACTGTGTAGCAGCGCGGCTGAGGAAGGGCGGCCTCCACCGAAAACTTTCCGCGCCGGCATCTGTGGGTTCGCCCGCGGTGCAAAGCAAGTCGGCCTGAGGGCGGGGAATGGGGAGGAGTATCGGAGTGGCGGGCAGAATCAGCGGGCAGGGACGGCGTGAGCGGGCGAGGAGAACGGCCTCGGTTCATTGGCCGAGGGCGTGGTTTTGAAACCAGAGAGACATCCCATGAACTGTTCCTACGGACCGTGGCCTTTAGGCCGCTTCAACGCTGGGCTCCGGAGAGTGCGCGGAAGCAGCCTGAAGGCTCCGGTCCGCACGGTTTTCTGTTCATGCACCTGACGGTAGGGCGATGAGCCGATCACTGGCACCCATCCATCGAAATCGCGACGGCCTACTTCTCGCTCGCGCGATAGAACTTGTAGGCGCCAGGCGCGGAGTTGTCCTGAATAGTGAGCAGGCCGCTGGCATTCGCCCGGTTGGTCGCGATCGGCATCCACGTGCTCAAGTCGCGCGAGCCTTCGTGTAGGAGAAATTCCTGATGCCAGTCAGCCGCAGACTCGCTCCCGTCCCGGTGATGGAAACCAGTTGCAGATGGGACGTCAAATAACTCGCGGCCCATTGAGCGCGCTCGCTCTTCGTGCTGCCTTTGTCCTGATGACAGCGGTAAGTGCAGGAGTTCGCCTGACTGTCCGCGCCGTATTTCTGCGAAATCTCGGGACGCATTGAGCTGAAGGTGTGGGTATGAAGCGCGCCGCGCAGGGAGGCGCTGTTCACGTTGATGACGTCGGGCATGTGGCAGTCGATGCAGTCCACCGCGGCCGCCTGGGCCTTGGGCGTGAAGTAATGCACGTGCTTGGGATCCGTCCCGGCGTGGCACGAAGTGCAACTGAAGCCGGCCTTGAGGCCTTCGCCGTCCCACTTCGCGAAGTTGGTGGCGCCCGCGTAGTTGTCATAAAGGACCACGCCATAGACGCCGTTGGTGGGAGCATTGGCGTTGGCGGGAATCCCTGCCGAAACCGTGTTAGACCCGACGTGTGCGGGTCGTGGCAACTCGTGCAAGTGACATTCTTCTCATAGTGCTTGGTGACGCGGAAACCTGGATAATTCACATCCAGATACTGCTGCCGATGCCGCTTGGACGTGCCGTCCGGGAAAAAGGACGACGCCGTGTCCGAGAGAGTTTGCGGGATGAATTTCAAGGTTTCCGGTTTGCCCGCTTCATAGCCAATCGGGAAATTGAATTGCTTGTTGGTGAAACTGCCCGTGGCCGCGCTCTCGGCGCGGATGTGGCAATGGCCGCAGCCTTCATTGGACTTGTCCTTGTGGCAGGTCTTGCACGTGGCGCTGCCAACGTACGTGGCGGCGGAAAGCGGCACGGCGAGTGCCAACACAGACACAAACGCGAGAAGGAATCCATGGCTCAAGGTTTGTCTGCGTGAAAATGAATCAGTGATCGGGATTTTCATGGCTTCCAGTCTGCAACCGATGCCCGGACGAGACCATGACCTCCAGATTACATTTTCGTCATCTTGGGGTTCGTTCTGAACAGGAGGTAACGGAGAAAACGGAGAGCGAATTCTCCGGAGAAGCTGCGCGCACTGAACCGAGAAACCCCGAAGCCGCAACCCGATTAACCACGGATCACGCGGATTAGCGGATAAAACCAGGACGCCCAACTCCGCTCCACTCTCATCCGCGTCCATCCGCGAAATCCACGGTCAAAGGTCTTCGCAAACGTGAGCGCAGTGGGACGGCCGGCAGTGCAAAGAACGCAGAAGGGAAGAGAATAACCACGAAACACACGAAAGTTCCAAATCTGGCGGCATCGCGAAGGATTGGACGGCATAAACGGCCATGCGGCTAAAAACATTTTGACGCTGCCCTGTCTGAATGAAGAGCATTAGCGTCCTGGCCGGGGGCCGATCCAGGTAATCCTCGCCGCACGGCCTGATCAGGGCTAAGTGGTCCATTTCATAAATACGCTCACGTTCGCGGCAAGGGATTTTTCGGCCAGACGAGGCGCGAGCGACGAGCATATCCCGAAGTGGATCTGTAAGGAGCAAGCAACGAAGTCTGGCGAAAAAGAACTGCCGCCCTTCGGGTTGCGCCG
>VHCZ01000259.1 GCA_016871535.1 Verrucomicrobiota bacterium | reverse complement strand
CCGAAAGTCCCTTTCTGAAGAGTTTGGCTATGGTTGTGTGCAAAACTGCCAGCGCATATATCTCCCCATATTACTGCCCCCCCCCCCCGCGACATGTCGAGCACGGAATTATCCTCTGGCACAACACATTGCACAAAACATGGCAAAAATTCGCCGGGGTCCGACAGGTGTTCCGGCGAAACGAGTTCCGGGAAAGAAAAAGCGCGACCCGGCCAAGGATCGCGCTCGAATGGTTCACCATGAATCCGAAACCCACGAAAGGAACGCTGTCCGGTGCGAGGTATCCCACAGGCTCATCGCCTCAGTGACGCTGAAGCGACCGGCCTTCCAGTCCCGCTCTTGCCTCCACACTTCAAGGATGAACCGTGCCGCGTGACGTTCGCTGCCCTGGAACTGCGTTGCCATTTCGTCGAATGCATCCGGCTCCCACGTTTTAGTTGTCAGCCCGCGCTCCCGAAGTGTCGGAAATGACTGCGCCAGTTCGACGATTGCCTGCCTGCGCGTGATCTCCTTCGTCAGGAGCCGTAGGCGCATTTGACGGCCATCGCTTCTGGGGCGCGGTCTGTCTTTGAACGGCAGCGCGGCGGCGAGTTCTTCCGCCGACAACTCCGTCGGTTGGCGGTCAGAAGCGAGCGGAACGCGGCGAACCAGTCGGTGCGGCGCGATTCGCCTGAAGAGATCGCCAGCACAGCGCTCCCCGGCTTCGTCCCCGTCCGTGAATATCCAGAGGCACCCGTCCGCTCCGAGCAGCGAGAGTATAAGATCGGCTTGTTTGTCGCCGAGGTCGGAACCCATGAGGGCGACTACATCCCGAAATCCGGCTTGCGTCAGCCGCCAGACGGAGGCAAAGCCTTCGACCGTGACCAAGTTATCCACCGGCCCTTTGATGCGATGGCCGTTGTAGAGGAATTCGCTTTTTCGGAATTCGTGCGTCACTCCGTCTTTTTCTCGCGTGCCGGGGAACAGATATTTCGGGTGTTCCTTGTCAATCGCGTTGTCATCGACGAGCCGTCCGGCGTAGCCGATGAGGTTGCCTTTGTCGTCGTGAAGCGGTATGGCCGCACGATGCGCGAGGAAACCGCGCTTGCAGAAGCCTAGTCCGAAATGGTGTATCGTTTCCGGCGTAAATTTGCGTCCGAGCAAATACGGGTGCGCGGGATCGAGACCTTTCAGTGTGAAATCAAGCGGTGCATTGATTTTCACCGGCTTGCTTGAATCGTGTGCGCTCTCGGCATTTCGAGGCTCAGGCGATTCAACTTCAGCGTTCTTTTCGCTCGATGGGACGATGCCGAAGAATGTTTCCTGGATACGGAGGGCTGCCGTGCGCAGTTCGTTTCCGTCTTTCGGATTGAGGCCGATCATGAGGGCGGCGAAATCGAGCACGTTTCCTTTCGCTCCGCAGCTATCGGCGCTCGAAACGCTTCACAGGGCACCGGCCCGGGGAGTGGCGGAACCGGAGGCAGCAGTTCAGCAACACTCAGCGCAAGCGGGGCACAAGGATCAGGTGGCGCGCAAGGAACCAGTGGTGTTGGTGTAGCCGGTGGTGCTGGTGGGGCGGCAAGCCAGGGCGGTGGTGGTGGTGGTGGTGGTCTCGGCTATAATGTTACCAATCCTCCTGCAAACTATCCTGGAAATCCTGGTGGAATTGGAGCTATTCCTGGCGGCGGGGGCGGGGGCGGGGGCGGGGGCTGGACTTCAAGAGGCGGTGCCGGAGGTAGAGGGCTAGTAGTGGTCTATTGGTGAAGCATGACGTGAACTGGGTTCGTCTTTTATTAGGAGGATTGTTGTCCTGTGTCGCCGGAGTCGATTTAGCCTTTGCGCAGCAATACAACCTCAAACGGTTCAGGATCGCGAGCGGTGGTGGCAAAAGTACCAACGCATCCTACACAGTGAGTGGTACAATCGGCCAACAGGACTCCGGCGCTCCCATGAAAGGTGGCAATTACTCGCTGACTGGCGGGTTCTGGAGCGTGATCGCAGTGGTGCAGACTCCCGGCGCACCTCTGCTATCCGTTCAGCCAGCCAGTAACAACATGGTCGTCATTAGTTGGCCCGTGTCTTCGAGGATTTTTGCCTTGCAGCAGAACTCGGCTTTGGGGACGACGAACTGGGTGGATATGCCGGCCGCGCCAGTGGTAGTTAATGGGCAAAATCAAGTGATTGTGCTCCCGTCTTTAGGCAACAGCTTCTATCGTCTAAAATCTCCGTGAATGGACGCGAAGCTTCCAACAGTGGGGGGATCGATCGAAGGAAGGAGCACGGACGAAAGGCGTCGGTCGCGCTATTCCTTTCGCTTGGGCGGAGTCGGCGGAAACTTTTCCTGAAGCGCAAGGGCGGCGGGTGAGTCGCGCCGGTGTTGTTCCGCGACGTAGCGCTGAAGTTCTTCTGCCGTTCGGATTAGTGGGCCGGAATGCCGGCCTTCGGCAGCGCGCAGTTCAGCAAAGGTGCGAGCAATGTCGTAGCCGGCTTCGCGCGCTAAGTCATCTTTGACGCGCCAGAGTTCTTCAAGAATCGGATCGGGTTTCATAGGGTAGTTCTCCCATTAGCTCCAACGGGGTGCAAACGCGCGGCAGCACACGACCGAGCTGTTGAGCCTCGCGTTCGAGGCGTTTCAAGATTTGCGCATTGGCCAGATGGCGACAGTTCCACGTTAGAAGGTAGTCCGTGGCAATGGCCGTGGCAACCGCCAGATGCACGGCATCGCGGACTGCTGGGGGTGGAAGGCACCCGGTAGCCAGAAAGACGCGGGCCAATTCCTGAGCGTCCCCGCTAACGGCCACGCGGGGCAGCTGCGCCAGCACCTCCAGCCGTCGCCGGACTTGCTCCGAGTCACCCCGGCTCGCCTCCACGAGGACTTCCTGGGAAATCAGGCAAGCAAAGCTCTCCCGTCGTTGTTGCCACCAGCCCCGAGTTATCTGCTGATTGGCGGCGGTCACCAAGTCGCGACTCGAATCAGCCACCAAGTAGCTCACGATGCTGGTTTCAATGTAAACGGTTTCCATCGTTGCCTGTGAAACTCTATGCGGCGCCTTCCTGCCGAGTCAATGACTCGGTAGGGAAATGGTGTCGGTCCAGACTAATCTAATTGGTGAACTGCTCTGGCCATGGACAGAGCAGTTCACTCATTCGGAAATGGTCGCAGTTTCCGCGCAGCGTCAGCGAATCCCCTTTGATTCATCGCCCATCACTGTCTAAACTTGAGCCCATGCGAATCCTTCGGCTGACCGCAGTGGCACTTCTCCTGGCCTGCGCATTTCACGTTTCTGCCGCCGAACTTTACCACGAGCCGTTCCGTCCCCAGTTCCATTTCACGCCCGAACGGAATTGGATGAACGATCCGAACGGGATGGTTTTCTTCAAAGGCGAATATCACCTCTTTTACCAATACAATCCTTTCGGCGATAAATGGGGACACATGAGCTGGGGCCACGCCGTCAGCCGCGACCTCGTCCATTGGGAACACTTGCCCGTCGCGTTGCCGGAGGAAAACGGCGTGATGATTTTCTCCGGAAGCGCGGTCGTGGACTGGAAAAACACCAGCGGTTTTGGCCAGGACGGCGCGCCGCCGCTCGTCGCCATCTACACGGGCCATTACACGAAACGACCTCTGCAAAATCAGCATATCGCTTACAGCACCGACCGCGGACGCACCTGGACTAAGTTCTCCGGCAATCCCGTTCTCGACATCGGCGAGAAGGATTTTCGCGATCCGAAAGTCTTCTGGCATGAACCGACGCGCCGCTGGGTCATGGCCGTGGCCTGGCCGGTCAAACGCAACGTTCGGTTCTATGCTTCCCCCAACTTGAAGCAATGGACCCACCTGAGCGATTTCGGTCCGACGGGTTCGACCAACGGAATCTGGGAATGTCCCGACCTGTTCCCGGTTCGCCTGGAAGGCAAGCCGGGCGAATCGAAGTGGGTCTTGATTGTGAACGTCGGCTCCGGCGCACCGGCGGGCGGTTCCGGTTGCCAGTACTTTGTGGGCGACTTCGACGGCACACGCTTTACGCTCGATGAGGCGTCCCAACTGCCGCTTTGGGCCGACTACGGCCGGGATTTCTATGCGGCGGTGTCCTGGTCGGACATTCCGAAGCACGATGGCCGCCGACTCTGGATCGGCTGGATGAGCAACTGGGAATACGCGGGCGTGGTGCCGACGTCGCCGTGGCGCAGCGCGATGTCTTTGCCGCGCGAACTTCTCCTGCGGCGTGTGGATGAAGGTTTTCGATTACTTCAAACTCCCGTGCGCGAATTGCGAAAGCTTCGCAGCCAGCATGTCCGCAATCGGGGCGGGACGGTTGACGAAATCGCGCAATGGCTCAGGCAGAAAAACGTCCGAGGCGCTCAGTTGGAAATCGACGTTGATTTCGAGGTGCGCGGCGCGGCTGCCTTCGGCTTGAAAGTTCGGCAAGGCAACGGCGAGGAAACGGTGATCCGCTGCGAACCGGCCAGCCAGCGGCTCTTCCTCGACCGCGCGCGCTCCGGCAAAACGGATTTCCATGCGAAATTCTCCGGAGTTTATGAGGCTCCGCTGCTTGTACGGGATGGCCGCGTGCGTTTGCAGGTGTTCGTGGACACGTCCTCGGTCGAAGTATTCGCCAACGATGGCGAGGCCGTGCTCACGGGTCTGGTTCTTCCTGTTTCGAGCAGCAGCGGTCTGGAGGTGTGGGGAACTGAGACCGGCCCGAAGGTTCGGAGATTCGACATTTGGAAGTTGCGTTCGGTCTGGCGTGAATACGGCTCAGGAGGCAGATCAGGAATGGCGACCACCAGCCTTCCCTTCATCTTTCTCACCGCGAAGGGGGAGAAGCTCGACGTCCGCGCGGGCATGAGTCTAGGCGCCGACGATTACTGCTTGGTCCGCGGGATGGACGACAAAGCTCGTAGCGCAGAGTTGCACTCTGCCGTATCGCAGAATTGTATTCTGCGGGGCGTCTCCCAGTCCGAGCACGCTGGGACTTGCCGGCGCCCTGCCGATTGGAAATCTGCGCTACGGTTCTCCGGTCGATCTGTCGTCAATCCCACGGTCTGCACAGTATCTCACCAAGCCGGTGGCGAAAGATGATCTGCTCGCGGCCATTCGCGTGCGGCTGGCCCGTGCTGCCCAGCAAGCCACGCCGGAATTCAAACCGAATTTCGCCAGCGCCAAACCGCTGGAGAAAGAGCTTGGACTGACACCGCGCGTGGCGGAAACGTTGCTCTGGCTGGCTCAGGGCAAGACCAACAGCGATATCGCGACCATCCTAGGCAACAGCGAGAGCACGGTCAAAAAGCACGTCCTGGAAATCTTCGCCAAACTCGGCGTGGAAACGCGCACCGCCGCAAGTCTCCGCGCGCTGGAAGTGTTGAGTTCACCGGCCGCGAAATCCGGCTGAGCAGGGCTGGCTTCCAGCCTGCCAGTGCCCGATGCGCCTGCGGGACTAAACCGGAACGATTCAGATGCAAGCGAGAAGCACACGCGCCCTCGCGTCTTCCGACTGGCCCTCGCCGGTCGGACCGTTGTTCAAGCCATGGTGATGAGCCGGGACGGTTTCGATCCGACTGAATGGGGTCGGCGGGGGCGCCGACCACAGCACCCGAGGCGCGTGCGCTCCTCATCCGTCCTGAATCGTTCCGGCTGAGAGAAGATCAAAGCGGCGAAGGCAAGCTCAGATCTAGCGCCAGGCCAACCAATTCTTCCCGCAGCGTCGCGTTGATCGGAATGCCTTCGGCCCGGCGGCGCTGCTCGGTCTCGTGCTCGATTTCGCCAGGGACGTAAATGCGTTCGCTGCCAGGCGCGCGCGGACACGAGTGCATGAGATCGATGATTTCCTCGACCCGACGGCTGAACTCGGCGCGCGGCATGAAGTTGTCGATCTTGATGGCGGCAAACGACTGCGCCACATCGCTCGGCGATTCGAGCTTCTGATACAAGCCCTTGACGTGGGTCGAGAATCCACCGCCCACGAGCACGCCCGTGAGAATGTCGACGAACAGGCTTAACCCATAGCCTTTGTATCCTCCGAAAGGCTGAATCAAACCGCGATCTGCGGCGGCGTTGGGGTCGTCGGTCGGCAGGCCGTGTTTGTCCAACGCCCACGAGGGAGGGATTTTCTCGTGCTTCTGCTGCGCCAAGAAAATTTTTCCCCAGGCCACGGCGCCGGTCGCCATATCGAGCACGAGCGGCGGATATTTCCCGGCCGGCACGGCGATGGCGACGGGATTGTTGCCCAGACGTCCTTCGCGTCCGCCCGTGGGAGCCATGCTGGCGCCGGCATTTGTCGCCGCGAAACCGATCATTCCGCTCTCGACCGCCTGGATCGCATAGAACGCCGCCGCGCCAAAGTGATTGCTGTTCTGGACTCCCACGATCGCGGCGCCCGTGGCTTCTGCCTTGGCAATCGCCAGCTTCATCGCCTCCACGCCGGCGATCTGTCCGAGGCCATGCCCGGCGTCGAGCAACGCGCTGGAAGCGTGTTCGGAAGTGATTCGAGGATGCACGCGGGCCTTGAATCCGCCCGCGCGCAGCCGCTCCGTGTAGATCTTCAGCCGAATCACGCCGTGGGAATCGACCCCGCGCAGGTTTGCGAAGATCAAATTCTCTGCCGTGATTCTCGCGTCGTCCGCCGGCACGCCCAGCTTCTCGAAGCAAGCGGCGCAGAACTTCAAGAGCGAGTCGGGGGAGACTTTCGATTCCTCGGCGCTCACGATTCGTAAAGCCGCTTCAGTTCTTCCAGGGAGAAGCTCGGAGATTTGCAGTGGCCGATGATGCGCTGCTCCCGCTCCGCAACTTTTGCCGCGGCCTGAGGAATGTCGCGCACGATGTCGGTCGGGACGACGAGCACGCCGTGCTTGTCGGCATGAATCAAGTCGCCGGTCCGGACAAGAGTTCCGCCCACTTTGACCGGCCCGCCGAAATCAATGAGGTGCACGTAAGCGTGGGAAACGCAAACGCCGGCGGCGAAGTAGTTGAAGCCCATCGCGTGCACCTCGTCCAGGTCCCGAACGTGTCCATTCGTCACGACACCAATGCAGCCGAGGCGCTGGTGAATGGTGGATTGAACTTCGCCAAAGTAGGCCCCGACGCCCACAGGTTGGTCTAGGTCTTGCATCACGACGACGCGCGGTTCCGGGATTTCCAGAATGCGCTTCCAAAAATCGTAGCGCGAACCGGGGCGCGTCGCAGGTTGATCGGCTGCGAAACGGCCAGTGATGGCGTAGCCCGCCATGACGCCGAACTCCGGGAACAGGCTGCGAATTTCCGGGGACATGAACCCGTGGTTTCGCGGGCGGAGATTGAACAACTCGACGGCGTTGGAGACGGTTGGCGTGCTCAGGGCGCGCAGCGCGTCGAGATCTTGTTGGGTGAGGCTCATGGTCGCAATTCCGGTTCCGCACGAGTGCCAGAGGACGCGCCTTTACTAGGTCAGTGGCCGCAGGGTGTCAAATTCTTCCTCGCGGAGTCTCGGAGTCCGCCGTACGTCTTGCGTGAGATCAGTTCCACGACAAATCGTCCGGCATTTGGGAGAGGAGTCTGAATTGGACGCCTTTCTTCTGGCTGACAATAGCTCGCCAGAGCGTGGCGGGATCCTTGGCAAAAACGACTTCGATGGACGCCGGGTGAGTCAGCCAGGCCTTGCGCTTCATTTCGTCGTCGAGCTGTCCCGGCCCCCAGCCGGCGTATCCGGCGTAAATCCGCACTTGCTGGCTCGGAGAGAGCGATTCACCGATTTCCACCAGCGAGTCGAGCGAATGCCCCAGGTTGAGATTGGAAATGACATTGGCTTGAGGCAGAAACGTATCGGCGTGGAGGTAACTCAAAGCCGTGGGTTGGACCGGCCCGCCCAGGAAAAGGGATTGTTCCTTGAGCATGTCGGGAAGGTCGGCAACGAGCATTTCGCCGACCTTGTTTTCGCTGGAGCGGTTGATCACGAGGCCGAACGCGCCTTCTGCATCGTGCTGGCAAATCAGGACGACGGTTCGGTGGAAGAACGAACCGTTCAGCATGCCGCTGTCCAGCAGCAACTGGCCTTTCAGCGATTTGAATTTCTCAGCCATTTCTTCTCACGCCGACGGTTTACTTTGCCCCAGACTTGCCCGGCTGACAATTCTGATTCACATTCGGGCATGGCCAAATTCATTCTGCTGGTTCTGTTGCTTATGACGATGGCGGCGGCGTTAGGTTGCAAGACAAATCCCGGCAGCCGCGAGTTCATCCCCGGCAAAGGCTGGGTGCCGACAAGGTAATGGTCCCCCGAACCGCCATTGACGGGCGTCACAGTCACGTTGAAGGTTCGTTAGGTGATGAGTTTGAGAGCGGCGCCGGTTTATCCGGGTCTCTGAACTTGGGGATCGACCGGCACACACCGGTAACCCACGTTTTGCCACCGCAGTCAGGCACCCTTTGGTTCCCTCTGCCAAGCCATAGGGTCTAGACCGCCGATTACACGCCCTCGCCCACTGCGAGTCATGAGAAAGGGAACAGATGTTTGACCACGTCATCCAGTTATCCAAATCTTTGGATAAGACGATTTATGCTGAGTGCCGGATTATGCCAAGTTGGTGACAGCCGAGTGTGCGTATTCGAGTGAAAACTGGGTGCCCGCTTGATTTGAACTTGGGATAATTTCGAG
>VHCZ01000258.1 GCA_016871535.1 Verrucomicrobiota bacterium | reverse complement strand
CCGAAGGGCGGCAGTTCTTTTTCGCCAGACTTCGTTGCTTGCTCCTTACAGATCCACTTCGGGATATGCTCGTCGCTCGCGCCTCGTCTGGCCGAAAAATCCCTTGCCGCGAACGTGAGCGTATTTATGAAATGGACCCCTTAGCGAAGTCCGCTGCTCCGGTGCATGAATAAACCGCCGTTGCGGCGCGTCGATTGGCGAGCATACGAGATGCGCAGTTCTTGGGGAACAAAGCAGTTCTGCCCATGAGCCTCGGAGCGCCGGTCTGGCAGCGTGCGACGATTCTGGACTGCGGTGGCAGAGCGTAGCGGCGACACCGCTTTGGGAGCCTGGCCGGCGCGGCCAAAGCGGCGTGGCGCTTCGCTTCCCGCCGCAGTCCAAAGAGTTTGTGCGACGTCAGCCGCGCTGGGTTCATCTGTGGTTAAAAGAACTGCAGGAATTGCCGCTTGCCTGACTGGGCCGCGGGTCTAAAGTGAATTCATGAAATTGTCTCTCTCGTTGATCGCGGCGCTGTTGGCCACGTGGACGGGCCTTGCGCAAGGCGTCTCCGTCGAACTGTCGATGGATCAGCAATACTTTCTTCCCGGGGAATCGTTGATCGTCAAGGTGCGCGTGACCAATTATTCGGGCCAGACTTTGAATCTCGGCCAGGACGACGACTGGCTGACCTTCACCGTCGAAGGACGAAAGGATTCCGTCGTGTCCAGGCTGGCCCCGGTCCCGGTCAAAGGCGAATACACGCTGGAATCATCGCGGACCGGCACCAAAGCGGTTGATCTGGTGCCGTACTACGATCTTTCGCGGCCAGGCAACTACACCCTCAGCGCCACGGTGAAGATTCCGCAGTGGGGCCGTGCGGTGCAAAGCGCGTCCAAGAGTTTCAACATCATTCGAGGTACCCGGCTGTGGGAGCAGGAATTCGGCGTTCCGCAACTGGCGGGCGTCTCCGACGGACGCCCTGAAATCCGGAAGTACGCGCTGGTCCAGACCATCCATCAAAAACATATCACGCTCTATTTCCGTTTATCTGACGCCTCGGACTCGCGGATCTTCCGGATTTTCCCGATTGGCCCCATGGTGTCGCTCAGCCAGCCGGAACCGCAACTGGACAAATTCAGCAATCTGCACCTGCTCTACCAAATCACGGCGCGGAGTTTCAGCTATTCCGCCATCAGCCCCGACGGGCTCGTCATCGCACGGGAGACCTACGATAACTCCGACAGCAAACCCAAGTTGCGGACCGAGGCCGATGGCCGAATCAGAGTGGTCGGCGGCGTCCGCCGTTTCACCAGCGACGATTTGCCGCCGTCGCTCACTTCAACCTCCGCTCCCAATGCCGCGCCTCCGCGTCCGTAAAATCCGGTGCGCAATCTGGTCTTCTCTATGGACGGTACTCTCCGCGTGCCTGGCTGTGGCCACCTCGGCGCAGGCCCAGGATGTGATCCTGCATCTTAAGAATGGGGATCGTGTCACCGGCTCGATCGTTTCGACCAACGCTCAGGAGGTCGTGCTCTCCACGCCGTACGCCGAGCGAATCACGATTTCCGCGTCCCAGATCGCACGGCGCGAAGATCAAGGCGCGAAGGCTGTAGCTCAACCTCCCAAGCCGGCGCCCGCTCCCCCGCCCGCGAGTCCAACTCCGGCCCAGAAAGCTCCCGCCCCAACCGCCAAAGGTGGAACGGACGCTCCGGCTCCTCCTTCGTCTGCGGCCGCCGCTCCCAAATCTTCCGTCTCCAAACCGGAGGAGCAACAACCGACCCTGGGCGCGGGCCTGCCCAAATTCCTGATGGACTGGAAGGGCGAACTTGAAGTCGGTCTTAACCTGGCGTTTAGCAGCAAAGACCGCCAGACTTACGCGGGCCGTTTTCGAGCCACGCACCTTCACACCACTCCTAGCAAACGACTCCTCAAAAACGACCTCGATTACCTGGTCTCGTATGGGCGGGCCGACGGCGTGCTTTCCGACAACCGCATGGATGGAAGCTGGAAGATCGAATACGACATCGGGAAAAAGTTCCTCGTCTATAACGCCGCGGGCGCCGGATTCGATGAAGTTCGCCGAATTGACCTCCGGTACGATGTGGGTCCCGGCCTCGGTTACAAATGGGTGACTCGGACCAACTTCGTTTTGCTGACCGAGTTGGGCGGGAACTACCAGAACCAGATGTTTGCCGACGACGGAAGCAAACAGAGATATTCCCTGCGCCTGGGCGAGGAATCCTGGTGGCAGGCCACGAGCAAATTGCGCCTGGATGAGAAGATCGAGTTCTTTCCGAGCGTGGACAAGTTCGGCGAGTACCGTCTGCGCGGCGAGGTCAATCTCAGTTATCTGGTCCGCAACAATGTCGCGCTCAAGTTGACCTTGATCGATCTTTACGAAACGGATCCTCCGATCGGCATTTCCAACAACGACCTCCAGATTCGCTCCTCCGTCGGGATAAAGTTCTGAACGGGTTATTTGCAGTCACTTGACGGAGCGCGGCGTTTACGCCGCTTCAGGTGAAGATTCGCGGGAACCGCGTTGAACTGGGCGAAATTGAATCCGCGCTGACTCGGCACGAAAAAGTCCGGGAAGCCGCGGTGACGTTGCGCCGGAACGTGAGCGGCGAGAGTTCTCTGGTGGCTTACGTCGTGCTTAAGCACGTCAAGGCCACGGATGAAACCAGTGGCGCACGACTATCCGAGGTTTCCTCCGTCCAATGAACCTCACGGTAGGGCGAGCATGTCCTCAGCGAGCCGGTCTGGACGTGTTCCAAGCTCGTCGATCGGCTCGCCGGGACGGACTCGCCCTACCGTGTTCATGGGCGGTGAGCATGCTTCTGAAACCCAGGGAGCTTCACACGAACCTGATGGTAGGGCGAGCATGTCCTCAGCGAGCCGGTCTGGACGTGTTCCAAGCTCGTCGATCGGCTCGCCGGGACGGGCTCGCCCTACCGTGTTCATGGGCGGTGAGCATGCTTCTGAAACCCAGGGAGCTTCACACGAACCTGATGGTAGGGCGAGCATGTCCCCAGCGAGCCGGTCTGGACGTGTTCCAAGCTCGTCGATCGGCTCGCCGGGACGGACTCGCCCTACCGTGTTCATGGGCGGTGAGCATGCTTCTGAAACCCAGGGAGCTTCACACGAACCTGATGGTAGGGCGAGCCTGTCCTCAGCGAGCCGGATCGGACGTGTTCCAAGCTCGTCGATCGGCTCGCCGGGACGGACTCGCCCTACCGTGTTCATGGGCGGTGAGCATGCTTCTGAAACCATGGGAACTTCCCATGAACCTGATGGTAGGGCGAGCCTGTCCCCAGCGAGCCGGATCGGACGTGTTCCAAGCTCGTCGATCGGCTCGCCGGGACGGGCTCGCCCTACCGTGTTCATGGGCGGTGAGCATGCTTCTGAAACCATGGGAGCTTCCCATGAACCTGATGGTAGGGCGAGCCTGTCCTCAGCGAGCCGGATCGGACGTGTTCCAAGCTCGTCGATCGGCTCGCCGGGACGGACTCGCCCTACCGTGTTCATGGGCGGTGAGCATGCTTCTGAAACCATGGGAACTTCCCATGAACCTGATGGTAGGGCGAGCCTGTCCCCAGCGAGCCGGTCTGGACGTGTTCCAAACTCGTCGAGCGGCTCGCCGGGACGGGCTCGCCCTACCAGCGATCGACTGATCGAAGAGTCCAAGCGCCCTTTCGACCTGGCGCGTGGACCGCTCGTTCGGTTCCATCTTCAGCGCCGCACGGACGACGATCATGTTTTGCTCTTGGTCCTGCACCATATCCGACGCGTGGTCTTTGAATTTGCTCTTCGATGAATTGGCGCGCCTTTATGAGGTTTTCGCGAACAAAGGATTGCCGCGCCTGCCCCCGCCGCCGCTCCAGTATTCCGATTTCGCCGCGTGGCAGCGCCAGCGTTTGCGCGGCGCGGTTCTGGAAAAACAACTCGCGTATTGGATGCGCGAACTGGAAGGCGTCCCCAACTTGCTCGAACTGCCGGCCGACCGGCCGCGGCCTTCGGTCCAAACCTATGCTGGCGCGCATGAGTCCGCGAGCGTTCCCCGCGAATTGGCCGACGCGTTGAAAACACTGAGCCAACGCGAAGGCGTGACGCTGTTCATGACCACGCTGGCCATCCTCCAGGCGCTCCTTCCGTGCTGAGGGATTCGCGGCCGACCGTCGCTGCCATCGACATCACCATGAGCGCGCCGGCCAACAAGACGAACTATGTCGCCGGCGAGAAACCGCAGGTCACCCTCGTGTTCAAGGACGACGCGGGCAAACCGATCGATCACACGCAGTTGACCGAAGCCAACTTTTCCGCGGCGCGTCTTCTCGTTTATGGACCGCGCGCCCGCGCTGTTCCCGTGCTGACCACAGCAGTCAAAGACGGCAATTCAAAACTGAGCGTCTCGGTGACGAGCCGTCAGGCAGGGCCATGGGCCATCAACGGGAAGACGTTTAAGATCGCTATTAACGGCAGCGCGCCTCAAGACATCAAGATAGTCGGAGCCAGCAATCTCGTGACTGCGGCGGAAGTGGTCGCATCGCTGAACACGATCATCACGAACCTGAACGGCGGCGCCACCGCCTCCGTTTCCGGCGCGAATGTGAATATCAGGACGAAGGTCCTTGGGAACGACGCCCGGATCGAAATCTACAATGGTGAGGTCACGAAGGCCATGGGTTGGAAGGCTCCTGGCGTCGTCTTGGAACCGGATGTCACGGTTGCGGCAGGCACTTATCAATACAACGATATCCGGGCGCGGACCAGTGCTGCGAACAACGATCCGATGGTGCTTTGGACCGCCGCCGGCGTGACCTATCAGTTGGACGATGTGGCAGGACTGCCTCCGGGAACGTATAGCGCTTATGCTTATGGCGTGCCGATCGCAGGCAAGATCGCTGGACTCACCAGAACTTCCAACCTGGGCCACCGCACGTTCCAGATTGGGACCGCGACACCCGAAAAGAAGATCGCGACCAACTGCACGGATTGCCATGGTGACACGATATTCCACACCACGGGAGCCATCCATCCCGCGGCGTTCGATACCGATCAATGCACCGCCTGCCATGATTACGGTCGTGTCGCCACCGGCGAAATGTTCAAGAATCAAGGCGGCACGTCGCTGAGCGGCTGGAGCGGCTATGGCGCCATGCGCGACAAAACTCACCCGACCGCACCGGATTGGCCGGCGTGCGATACGGCAGAGTGCAACTCTGCGCTACGGCGGAAGGCACGCTAAACAAACACGAGCGGGAGGATTGTGGATTGCGGACAGCAGATCTCGGAATCGGAAGACTCGACCAGGAACCCACCCCTTCCTCTCCTGGGAGGGGTGCAGGGGTCGGTTGTCTCTCAGAGAGCCTCGCTTACGTCATTTACACCTCCGGTTCGACTGGCAAACCGAAGGGCGTGATGGTGAGCCATCGTAACTTGGCCAATCTCTTCGCGGCCATGGACGAAGTCATCGGGACCGAACCGGGTCTTTTTGTGGCCAACCTCTCCCATTTTGGGTTTCATAGCCCCGCTCATGAAAATCCTTTTTCTTGGCGGCACGGGCAATATTTCGGCGGAGTGCGCCGCCCTCTTGCATGAACGCGGCCACGAGATTTTCGTCGTCAGCCGGGGGAAAAGTTCGGTCCCCGCGCCGTATCGCGCCATTCAAGCGGATCGGAAAGATTTGAACACGATGCGGGCCGCCTTGCGCGGATTGCAGCCGGACGCGGTGCTCAACTTCATCGGCTATGAAGTGGCCGAGTTGGAGATCGACTTCGAGTTGTTCAAGGACGCGGTCCGGCAGTACCTGTTCATCAGCTCGACCACGGTTTATGCGAAGCCGCACCGGCAGTTGCCTCTGACCGAGGCCGCGCCGTTGGGAAACGCTTACTGGGATTACGCCCAAAAGAAAGTCCAGTGCGAACAATGGCTGCGGGAGCGCCGGGAGGAAACCCGGTTCCCGGTAACGATCGTGCGCCCGTCGCACACCTACTCGAAGCGCTGGATTCCGAACCTTGTCTCCAGTTCGAGCTACTCGTTCGCGGCGCGGCTGGAGCAGGGCAAGCCCGTGTTCGTGCCCGACGACGGCGAGAATCCATGGACCCTCACCGCCGCGAGCGATTTCGCGGTGGGCCTGGCCGGTCTGGTGGGGAAAGCCGAGGCGGTTGGCGAGGCGTTCCACATCACCAGCGACGAAGTGCTGACATGGAATCGAATTTACGGTGAGATCGCCTCCGCGCTGGGCGTCGCATCGCCGAAGATTTTGAAAGTCCCGACGGAGTTTGTTTGCCAGACGGTGCCGCGGATGACCGGCCCGCTCCAGGGCGACAAGTCCAATCCGGGCGTGTTCGACAACTCGAAGCTCAAACGGCTCGTGCCGGAGTTTCAGTGTCGCAAGCCGTTTCGGGTGGGCATTCGCGAATCCGTCGCGTGGCTGCGCGCGCATCCGGAAGAGCAGAACTTGAATCCGCAAGTGGATGAGGTGTTCGACCAGGTGGCCGCGGCGTGGCAGCGATCTGGAAAGGATTCCGGCTCGCCGCGACGGGGCAGTTAGAGCCTGTCTGAAGAATGGGTGGAACGGGCTACCAGCCCGTTTTTTGGCGGCAACCTGCCGCCAAAAGGCCCGGCTTTCGACGTTTGGCGTTCGACGCTCGACGTTCAACGTTCGATGTTCAATCCTCACCGCCAAACACCGAACATCCAACATCCAACGTCAAACCTTGAACTTTGAACTTTGAACCTTAAACCTTGAACTCGAAGCCGCAGGCTTCGTCACCCGTCCAACGGACTTCTCACGCCCAGTCCCGGCCGTTTCATCACGTGCGTGTAAATCTGCGTCGTCTCCACGCTCGCGTGCCCCAACAACTCCTGCACCGTCCGAATGTCGTAGCCTTTCTCAATGCAATTCGTGAACAGGACACTAAAGCCGGTCCAAGGGGCTTTTTGCGCCAATCCCCGGACGATTCAACACGTGAGTGTAGATCATCGTCGTCGAAACGTCGCTGTGCCCCAAGAGCTCCTGCACCGTGCGAATATCGTAGCCGGACTCCAACAAATGCGTCCCGAAGCTGTGGCGCAACGTATGGCACGAAGCGGGCTTGGCCATCCCGGCCGCCCGCACTGCCGCCGCAAACGCCTTCTGCAATCCGTTTGCATGCACATGATGCCGTCGCACTTTTCCCGTTCTCGGATCCACCGAAAGCCGATCCGCTGGAAACACCCATTGCCAGCCCCACTCCCGCCCCGCCTGGGGGTATTTCCGCCCCAGGCTTTCCCAGAGCCACACCTCGCCGTGCCCCTGCCGACAATCCTCCTCGTGCATCTGTTTCACCCCCGCCAGGTGTTGCTTTAACTCCGATTCCATCCCTTGCGGCAAGAACGTTACCCTGTCTTTGTCCCCTTTCCCGCCGCGCACCACAATCTGATGCGCGCCAAAATCCACGTCCTTGACCCGCAAGCGCACGCACTCCATCAGCCGCAGTCCGCTCCCATAGAGCATCCGCGCCATCAGCCGATGCACTCCCTCCATCGCCCCCAGCACACGCCGCACCTCCTCCGTCGTCAGCACCATCGGCAGCCGGCGCGAGCGTTTGGCCCGGGTGAATTGGCCAATGGCCCCGGGCTCCTGCTGAAATCCCTCCCGAAACAAAAAGATCAGCGCGCTCAACGCCTGGTTCTGCGTCGCCGCGCTGACCTTGGCTTCCACCGCCAGGTGCTCCAAAAACCGCCTCAGATGTTCGGTGTCCACGCTCGGCCCGGCGGTGGCTCCGCATTGCATGAGAAACCGGTAAATCCATTCCAGGTACGTCTGCTCGGTCCGATACGAATAATGCCGCAGCCGCAGGGCCTTGACCGTCCGCTCCAACGCCGCGCCATAGCTCTGTCGAACTTGGGCGAATTTCTCCTGGGCGCCCTGACGGGCCCAGAACACTTCCAACCCCCGTTCAATCGACTCGCTGGAAGGGGTGGCCTCGGCAGGCAACAGTTCCGGCCACTCCTGGGCCCAGGACACGCCGAGAACCCCCTGATAAAGCCGGCGCAACGCGTCGCCGGCCTGCTCCAGTTGCCAGGACTCCAGCCCCGTCCCCTCCAGATAGGACAGATACTCGATGATTTGCGAGCCTTCGGCCTCCTTCAAACGCCGGGGTTGCAACCAGCTTATGAACCGTTCGCAGTCTCGCCGATACCATCGCCAGCGTTTCTCCGCGATCCCGGCCTTTTCCAGAACGCGCCGGTACCGTTCCCAGAACGCCCCTTCCGCCCCCGAACCCGACTGTGATTCCTGCTCGTTGCTCATCTTGACACCTCCCTGCAAAGTGTTGAATATGCTCGAAACAACTCCGGGGAAAGATGGGCTTTGCATTCCAACCTCCCTGGAAGAACGGGGACAAATTATTGGATTAGGTAGATTCTGTCTAACACAATAAAAAATATTTCCACCCAATATCTGTTGAACAAAGCCGCTTCGCGGCAGTTGAGGACGGGGAGTTGGTGATGGATTGGAGGGAGTTTCAAGCTCGTGTTGGTGATTAATATTCGGGCCGTCCTGCCTTATCCTGTTTGACCGCAGGCCGACCTTTGAGCCGGCGCTGCGATCAAAACCATCAACGTTCCTAAACCTATCGTTATGCCT
>VHCZ01000257.1 GCA_016871535.1 Verrucomicrobiota bacterium | reverse complement strand
GGCGATACCTTAAACACGTCTTTCAAAGAAGCGTGGGGCCTTACCTACCAGGACTTCTGCTCGGTGCTGACTGGGGTCATCGAAAACGCCATTCATGCGCCCGGGAGTTACCCAATCACGTTCTATCCGTATCAGAAGCTCGTGACAGAAATCGCCTCATCCGGGATAGCAACTGAAACGGTGAAGCAGATTCTTTACGGCTTCACCGTTCATCGGGCCGGAATGGCAACGGAGGGACGTCAACTCTGGAAGCCCAAACAAATACACCGAGCCTACCAGAGAGGCTTTTTCGAGTTCCCTCACAGGCTTGGCTCTCACTTGACTTGGTCAAGAGCCATGGCGTACGAAGTGAGCTCTCCGCGTTGACGCAAGGAGCATGCTTCAAAAGACTCCCACCTGAATGGCTAAGGCCTGAAACACAAAGCGCTTTGGAGCGGCTCTCCAAGAAAGCGAGCGATTGGTTTGAAAGGCTTGTGGCCGATTTCCTGAGCCTGCGAGGCGTTGAAGGCAGAAAGTGCAAGGACGAGGTTCAAGGTAGTGGATCTGCGATTCCAATCCCTCCCGATGTAGGGGAGATCGACTTCCTGGGGTTCTTGTCATCAGAAAGGCTGCTCGTGATTGCAGAATGCAAGATGGTCGAAGACAGGACAGAACCCAAGTTCTGGCGCGACGATCTAGCAGAGTTTGTAACGCAGAGGGATTCTTACGAGATAAAATTTCTCAAGAAGATTAACTGGGTGAGCCATCAGAAGAAGCAGATCGTGCGCTTGTTCAAGAGCTACCCAGGTGGCGCTTACCGAGTTGCACCGGTGCTGCTCACGCTGAATCCTCATTTCGTTGGCCAACTTGTGACGAATTTTCGGTGTGTTTCTCTCGCGGAATTCTTGATGGACTTCGACGCCGCGGGAAAATGGCCGTATGAATTGCTCGACGTGACGACGAATTAAGCCCTTTCTTCGTGGCCGGATCCGTCAGCTGATCAGGTGGTAGAAATCGCTGTCAGGCAGGCCTTCGACATTCAGATAAACCGGCGTGCCGTCGATCCTCAGTTCCGGGCTGCCATTGATGTGGATTTTCTTCTCTCGTATCGCCAGCGCCTTGAGCGAATGGTGATATTTCTCGCGTTTTATCGCACAGCCGTTTGGGACTGCGGCGTGGGCGGAACGTGTAGGAGAGTTGGGTGACGGTGAAGATGCCTTTGCTGCGGAGTTTCTGCGGTGACCTTGAGCGTGGCGTGATCATCGCCATGGATGATTTTGCCGAGGCTGATTTCGCGGCCGAGCATTTCGGAGAGCTCAAACGCGTCGAAGGCCAGCAGCAGCCTGTCGGCTTTGGTGAGCTTGTTGCGGAAGATGAAACGGATGGGCATGAATTGAGCGGCCTTGCCCCGGCCTGCGGGCGGAACGCGTTCGGCGGCGTGAAGGCGGGATTCCATTGCGGAATCGAAGAAACCGGCCTTGTTGGACAAAGGCTGCGACAAAGTTTGGGACAAAGTTTACCTTTTGGGACAAGCCGTAATTAATTAGTCAGGATAACGCCGCCGGTGGTCCCTCCTTATACTTTGTCCTGATGGATTGACGTTCCGAGCGCTTGCCGATTACATAGCGCCGCATTCGATGCTGCAGTTTTTCCAGTCCTCTCTGGGCAAGAAGTACGTCATGGCCGTCAGCGGGTTTTGCCTGTTCGGCTTTGTCATCGGCCACATGGCGGGGAATCTTCAGATTTTCTTGGGGCACGAAGGGCCGCTCAATCACTACGCGCACTTTCTCCAATCGACGCCCGAGTTGCTGTGGCCGGCGCGGATCGGCTTGCTGACCCTGGTTGTTTTGCACCTCTGGTCAGCCTTGAAACTCACGGCGGAAAACAGGGCGGCGCGCCCGATCGGCTACCTGGGAAATCCGCCGCCGCCGGCCGCGAGTTACGCGTCGCGGACGATGCTCATGAGCGGTCTGATCATCGCGGCGTTTATTGCTTACCACTTGTTGCATTTCACACTCAAGATTCCCTCCGTGAATCTGACCGGCCAGGATTTCAGGGCGTTGCTCGACCCCCAGACCAAACACCCGGACGTGTATCGCATGATGGTCGTTGGTTATTCGAATGTCTGGGTATCGGGTTTTTACATCCTGGGCATGGCGCTGCTCTGCCTCCATTTGAGCCACGGCGTCAGCGCCATGTTCCAATCGATCGGCCTCCGGAATGACCGAACTGAAAAATGGATCGATCACGGGGCGAGGGCCGCCGCGGCGGTTATCTTTGTGGGCAACTGCTCGATCCCGATCGCAATCTTGCTCGGCCTGCTCCAATGAACCTCGACGCCAGAATCCCGTCCGGGCCGCTGGAAAAGAAGTGGGACCGGCATCGCCTGGAAATGAAGCTGATCAACCCGGCGAACAAACGGAGGTTCGATATCATCGTCGTCGGCTCCGGTCTGGCGGGGGCTTCCGCAGCGGCGTCGATGGCCGAGCTCGGCTATAACGTCCAGTGCTTCTGTTTCCAGGACAGCCCTCGCCGCGCGCACAGCATCGCCGCCCAGGGGGGCATCAACGCCGCCAAGAATTACCCGAACGACGGCGACAGCGTGTATCGGCTGTTCTACGACACAATCAAAGGCGGCGACTTCCGCGCGCGCGAAGCGAACGTGTACCGGCTCGCTCAGCTCAGCGTGAACATCATCGACCAATGCGTGGCCCAGGGCGTGCCGTTTGCCCGCGAATACGGCGGGCTTCTCGCGAATCGTTCTTTCGGAGGCGCGCAGGTGTCTCGCACTTTTTACGCGCGCGGCCAAACCGGGCAGCAATTGCTCCTGGGCGCCTATCAGGCGCTTTGCCGGCAGATCGGCCTGGGCAAAGTCAAAATGTTTCCGCGCGCCGAAATGCTCGACGTCGTGCTCGTCGAAGGCCACGCCAAGGGCATCGTGGTTCGCAACCTGGTCACCGGCGAAATTTCGTCGCACGCCGCGGACGCCGTCGTGCTCGCGACCGGCGGGTACGGCAACGTGTTTTATCTTTCGACCAATGCGCGCGGCTGCAACGTGACGGCAATCTTCCGCGCTTACAAGAAAGGCGCGGCCTTCGCCAATCCGTGTTACACGCAAATTCATCCCACGTGCATTCCCGTCAGCGGCGATCACCAGTCCAAATTGACCTTGATGTCGGAGTCGCTGCGCAACGACGGACGCGTCTGGGTGCCTAAGAACAAAGGCGACAAACGGCCGCCGCCGCAGATTGCCGAAGCGGAGCGCGACTACTATCTCGAACGCAAGTATCCAAGCTACGGCAATCTCGCGCCGCGCGACATTTCCTCGCGCGCCGCGAAGGAAGTCTGCGACGAAGGCCGCGGCGTCGGGCCTGGCGGTCTGGGCGTGTACCTGGATTTTGCCGATGCCATCAAACGCCTGGGCCAGCACGCGATCCAGGAGCGTTACGGCAACCTCTTCTCCATGTACGAAACGATCACCGGAGAGAATGCCTACGAAGTGCCGATGCGGATTTACCCGGCCGTCCATTACACGATGGGCGGCCTGTGGGTGGATTACAATTTGATGAGCAACGTTCCCGGATTGTTTGTCCTGGGCGAAGCCAACTTCTCCGATCACGGCGCCAACCGGCTCGGCGCCAGCGCCCTCATGCAAGGCCTGGCTGACGGCTATTTCATCATCCCTTATACGATCGGCCATTACTTCGCCTCGACGAAACCGCTGAAACCATCGTCGAATCATCCGGAATTCAAGAAGGCCGAGGAAGAAGTTCGCGCGCGGACGCAGAAGCTTTTGTCCATTCGCGGCCGGCGCACCGTGACTTCCCTGCATCGCGAACTGGGCAAACTTCTGTGGGACAAATGCGGCATGGCGCGCCACGAAGCCGGCCTGAAAGATGCCTTGAAGCGAATCCCTGAACTGCGCGCGGAGTTCTGGGAAAACGCGACGGTCACCGGAGAAAGCCAGGAGTTGAATCAAGCGCTGGAGCACGCCGGACGCGTCGCGGATTTTATGGACTTCGCCGAATTGCTTTGCCTGGACGCGCTCACGCGCCGCGAGTCCTGCGGCGGCCATTTCCGAACGGAATTTCAGACCGAGGACGGAGAAGCGTTACGAAACGATGCGAACTTCTCTTTTGTGTCCGCCTGGGAATATCAGGGACCGCAAAAGCCGCCCCTCCTGCACAAAGAGCCGCTGGTTTACGAGGAAGTGAAAATGACGCAAAGGAGCTACAAGTGATCGAATTTGCGATTGACGATTTGCCCCGCATGCAGTTTTCTTCTGCCTGCGTTCCCAAGGAGGGACGGCACGGGAAAACTCAACCTCAAATCGTCATGAAGAAATCGCTCCTGACTCCTCGCTTAAAAAACTCTGCTCGCGCGCCACAGACCGTCCCGCACAACGCACCTGCCACGGCCAGACTCGCGCCCATCGAACGCCAGATCTATTTGATCCGCGGCCAGAAAGTCATGCTCGACCGGGACCTTGCGCTCCTCTACGGCGTCGAAACGCGTGCGCTAAACCAGGCGGTCCGCCGCAATACGGAGCGTTTTCCCTGCGATTTCATGTTCAGTCTTAATGCGCAGGAGACGCAGAGGATGCGATCACAAATTGTGATCGCATCCCCGGGGAATGGTTCGAGCACTTCCACTTTGCGGAAACGAAATCTTCGCTATCGCCCCTTGGTATTCACGGAGCAAGGGATCGCGATGCTCTCCAGCGTGCTCCGCAGCTCACGCGCCATCCTGGTCAACGTCGAGATCATGCGCGCCTTTGTTCGCCTCCGCCAACTCCTCGCGTCCCACGCCGAATTGGCCCACAAGCTGGCTGCGTTGGAGAAAAAATACGACCGCAAGTTCAAAATTGTTTTCGACGCGATTCGCCAATTGATGACGGAGCCCAAATCCGAACCCGCGCCCTCTCGAAGAGAGATCGGCTTTCATGCCATCGCGGCGAAACCGGAGAACCGGCCGCGATTGCGATCAAGAATCCCTGGATGATGAACCTCACCTTACAAGTCTGGCGGCAAAAGAATGGACATGTTCCTGGGAACTTCGCGACCTACGGCGCTCAGGGAATCATTCCCGATATGTCTTTCTTGGAAATGCTGGACGTGGTCAACGAAGGATTGATCGAGAAGGGCGAAGATCCCATCGCGTTCGATTCGGACTGCCGCGAAGGCATTTGCGGCATGTGCTCGCTCGTGATCAATGGCGTTCCGCACGGCGGGCGCAAGGGCACGGCGACTTGCCAGTTGCACATGCGGCACTTCAAAGACGGGGACACGATCACGATTGAACCCTGGCGCGCCCGGGCGTTCCCGATCGTCAAAGACCTGATCGTGGACCGCAGCGCGTTTGACCGGATCATTCAAGCCGGCGGATTCGTTTCCGTGCCCACGGGGGGCGCGCCGGATGCCAACGCGATTCCTATTCCCAAAGATCGCCAGGAACGGGCCATGGACGCGGCGGCGTGCATCGGTTGCGGCGCCTGTGTGGCCGCGTGCAAGAACGCCTCGGCGATGCTCTTCGTCGCCGCCAAAGTTTCTCACCTCAGTCTATTGCCTCAGGGCGCGGTGGAGAAGGAACGCCGCGTGTTGAGGATGGAGGAAGCGATGGACCGCGAGGGCTTTGGCGCTTGTACCGTCACTGGATCTTGCGAAGCGGTGTGCCCCAAAGAAATCCGCCTCAGCTTCATTAGCCGCATGAACCGCGATCATCTGCTCGCCCTGTTCAAGGGGCCTTGAGCTACGGCTCCAACTCGATGTCAAATTCGCCGACCGAAATCCGGGCCGCTTCGCCCACTTCGATGTCGTAGCGGCGGCGCGCGCGCATCAAGGCGCACAAAAACTCGATCCATCCCCGCTCGGCGTCCGAGAGCCTCGAATTGGTCAAGACGCTTTCGACCCACTCGAAATCCTCCAACGTGGTCCGCCCGACGGGGAGTTGCCGCAGGCGCGCCAGTTCGGATCGCCAGACGCGGATCGTTCGATCGGCGCTGGCGGTAATCAACGTCTTTCCGTCCGGGCTGAAACGAACATCGGTTACCCGGTCGCTGTGTCCTTCCAGCGTCTTGAGCGGCGCGCCGCCCGGGAGGCTCCAAAGCCGCGTCGTATGATCGAATCCGCCGCTCGCGAGGACCTGGCCATCCGGACTGAACGCGAGGCAACCGATCCAACTTTCGTGCCCGTCGTTCGTGTCCGATGCTCCCAACGTATCGATCAACTCACCGTCGGGCAGACGCCACAACCGGATCGTCGTGTCCCAACTGGCGCTGGCGAGCAAGGTGTTGTTCGGACTGATGGCCAGGCAAGTGACATCGTCCCGGTGGCCCTTGAGTCGTCTCAGCTTGGTTCGATCGGTCAGGCTCCGAATCAGGATCGAGCGATCCTTGCTCCCGCTGATCAAGTGCTGCCCTTCGGCCGTAAAGACCAAGCAATTCACCATGGCTCGATGCCCTTTCAGGGTCGCAACCGGTTGCGCTTCGGTCAGCTTCCAAAGGTTCACATCGTTGTCGTAACTCCCACTGGCGATCACGTCGCCCTGCGGGCTGAACGCCAGGCAGGTCACGACGTCCGAGTGGCCGGCCAACCGGGCGATGGGCTGGCCGTCCGGGACGCTCCACAACCGAATGCTCGCGTCGCCGCCGCCGCTGGCCAGCACGCGCCCGTCCCGGCTGAACGCCAGGCATCGCACATCATCGGTGTGGCCCTGCAATCGGTGCAGAAGCTGCCCTTCCGGCCAACGCCAGAGCCTCACCGTATTGTCCCGGCTTCCGCTGGCCAGCACGCGCTCGTCCGGACTCAACGCCAGGCAATCCACCCAGTCCGTGTGGCCTTCCAGCGTCTGGATCAAGGCGCCTTCGTTGGCGTTCCAGAATCGAACGCTGTGATCGTGGCTCCCGCTCGCCAGCATCAGCCCGTCTCGCGATAAGGTCAGACAACTCACGGCGTCGCCATGGCCTTCGAGCAGGCGTGCGTTCCGCAGCAATCTTCCCAAGAACGGCGGCTCTTTGCAGCAGCCATCGATCAACCGGGTTAACGCGACGAACGCTTCGCGATCTTGTTCGAGAGGTGGACGCCATCCGGCATCTTTGAGATTCATCAAAAGCCGGACGCTCCAATCCGCGGGCGCCACTTGCGCCAACTGCCAACTGTCCTCCCAACGCTTGTTTTCACGGAGCACAGCGGCCGCCGCTTCCCACTCTTCACCTGTCATTTCGCTCAAGCGGCGGTCGTGGCGCGCGCCGACAATGGCGCCCAACCACTCGGTTCGACCGCATTGCCGGCCCTTCTCCGCGATTCGGCACCGGAGCTTTCGGTTCCCGGCTTCATACGCGCGTCCCAAGAAACGCTGGTCGAAATCCAGGCTTTCGTAAGCGTCCCATTGCTCCGTGAGGAAATAAAAGAGGGCCCGTTGCAAGGGTTCGCGCGGCGCATAGCGAGCGGCGACGGCGGCGCTGCGCGCGGCGGCTTCCTCTCCATCGATCACGAATCGACAAAGGGCTTCTTGGGCTGGCGGGTCGCTCAATTCTTGCAACGCCGCCGCCGCCTCCTGCGCAATCGAAGGATCCAAATCCTTGGCGGCGGCGATCAACGGTTCAACCGCTTCGCCTCCGCTTGCGGTGACTAGCTCGCGCCGGCGGGCTTTCAGCGCCGTCCAGACGCGCGCGCTCACCGGCTGTCGGGCGATGTATTTGGCCCGCTCCAGCGCTTCGGCCACTGTTGCTTCCCTCTTCTCAACCCAACGAAGGCAAAGCGCATCAATCGCGGCGGGGCTTTTCATGTGGCTGAGGCACTCGCGGGCGTGGCTGGCGATTTCTGAATCGGCATCCTCGCAACTTTCGATCAACGGATCGACGATTTCAGGGCCGCCCGCGAGAATCGCTTCCGCCGCCGGCAATTTCAGCGCGGTGAGGACCCGAATTTGAGCCGGGGAGGAAGCGATCCAGTTTTTGCGCCGGATCAGGTCGGTGAGAACAGGATGCCGGGTCGCGGCCCAAACCGCGCAGATACGGTCAATCGATGCGGGAGAGTCGGTGTGAGTGAGCGCAGCCAGCGTGAGCGCCCGCAGACGATCGTCTCGACATCGCGTCGCGAACTCCGCCAGGAGCCCGGCCGCGTCCGGTGAAAGATCTCGCGCGAGCGCGCGAATCGCCCGGCGCCGCAACCAGGGGCCCAGGAGAGGCGCGTCGCTCCACAACTGGCGCCGACACGAGTCTAGTTTTTTCGGCCGCATCCTGCTGGCTCGGCTTGACCGCTTTGAGACGGACAACAAATCAGCCCGGCCGAAAGGTACCAGACGGAACGCCAGAAGGAAGACGGAAGCGGGAGAAAGGGAGATTAAAACCTCGTGTGCTTGGAATCTTCGAGCGCGCCGCTAGAAAACGGTCAACCCGAGAATCACGACAAACAGACCAAACGCCAACCGCGCCGCGCTGACGATTTGGAGCCGTTTCTCGTTCGCGGTCGCCCAGTGGATCAGGTCGCGGAGCCGCCAGGGGGAAATCGTGAACCACATGCCGGCCAGAATCCAGAGGTAGGCCCAAACCGAGATGACGAGCCGCCATTGCGAATCGTGCCAGCGCGCGGTGTCCAGCATCAATTTGGCGATCAAGAGCAGGACGATCGACAGCCCGCGCACGGCCAGAAAAT
>VHCZ01000256.1 GCA_016871535.1 Verrucomicrobiota bacterium | reverse complement strand
GTCAGCGCACGGCTGATTCAAGCAGGAGCGCGGGCAGTTTGCCCGCGCGGGCTGCCTGAAGATCTTGAAGAAAGCCGGCGGGCAGGCTGCCCGCGCTCATTTCTTCGGCGGTTCGGCAGTAATCGGCGGTGGACAACGCTAACCTGAAATTGCTAAACTCAATCACTCTGACGACCTCATGACGAGATCGCGCCGCGCAACTGGACTTCGCTGCCCGCCGGGAACGGCAGGCTGGTGGGGACGTTTGTTGGCCGCACTGCTTTTCGCTTTCTACGTCAATTACATCCCGGTGCATCTCGCGACCGCGATGCACCTGGACGATGCCGTTGCCGCAGTTCTGGATTCGGTCCTGCACTTGCACGACCACGCGGATGTTCCCTCGAACGAACAGAACGACGGGCACGCTCCCCATCCCGCTTCCGATCATGTTCTGACGTTCGCGGCGCAGAGCCAAGCGCCGGTTGTTGCGGTGTTCGTGGTTTTTGTTCCGGCCGAGACTTTGCTTCAGCTTCACCCACCGGAAGTAGGGCGGAGCAACCCGATCATCGAGCGCATCAAACCGCCCGGTGAATCCCCGCCGGGCCCGTCGCAGCCTCGCGCTCCGCCTCTCACTTAAATTCCTCCTCGAGTGGTCACGCCTGACGGCAGGCGTGGTTTGCCCTTTTCCGCCTGAATGCCTCACGGGCGGCCTCTATTCCGGGCGCATTCTTTTGAGGCGAATTCCGCTTTTGTTATGAATTTTTACTTTCGAAAACTACGTGCGAGCTTGGCCGCCAGTCTCGGACTTCTCCTGATTGCGGGCTGTAACCACGACCATTCACACGGCGACGACCATCATCACGGCGAAGAGCCCAAAACCGCGCAAATCACCGTGTGGGGGGAACGCCACGAAATCTTTGCCGAACATCGTTTCGTTGCGGCGGGCACGCCGACCAAGTTCGTTACGCACGTCACGGATTTGAAAACGCTCGAACCGCGTCGCGAGGGGCAGATCAAATTCGTCCTCCGACTCGACCAGGATGCCCCCGTTGAACAGATCGAGAAGACACCGACGCGGGCGGGCATCTACGAAGCTATGCTCACGTTTCCGAAAGCGGGCGATTGGAATGTGTCCGTCGTGATCTCGACCGATGAAGGCGATAAGACCGTCGCGCTTCCGCCCGTGAAAGTTTTCGCAAGCGATCACGATGCCGTGCACGCGCCCGAGCCGGAAGCTCCCGAAGGCCTCAGTTTTCTCAAAGAGCAGCAGTGGAAGGTTCGGACCAAAGCCGAGCCAGCGACGAAGCACCGGCTCGTCGAGCGTGTGAAATTGCCTGCAACCACGCTGGCGAAGCCCGGTTTGAGCGCGACGGTTATTGCGCCAGTCTCAGGGCAACTGCTCGCTCCCGGGGGAGGCGAATTGCCTTTGCCCGGCCAGAAGGTCGAAGCGGGACAGTTGCTCGCGTTGCTGCGGCCGAGCTTTTCGGAAGCGGCCGCGAAGTTCGCCGAGAGCGAAGGCGAATTCGCGCGCGCCAAAGCCGCGTTTGAGAAGGCTGAACTAACGTATCAGCGCACGAAGAAGCTGGCCGAGCAGCAGGCCAAATCCGAACGCGAATTGCAGGAGGCGGAACTGGCGTTGCAGACTGCTCGCGCCAGTTACGAAGCGGCAACGGTATTGCGCTCGACTTATCGCCAGCTCTCCGGCGCCGATGAGGACTCGCGGGCGGGCCGACCGCGCCCCTTCTCCGCGCTGGAACTGCGCGCGCCGATTGCCGGGATCATCAACCAACTCGGTGCGGGCCTCGGCGAACCCGTTCTCGCTGACAGCGTGGTGTTTCAGATTCTCAATCCCGAAGTGTTGTGGATGGAGGCCCGCGTGCCCGAGGCCGCGTTGGCCCGAATTCCAGACGATGCGGACGCGAGCTATGCGGTGGCAAATGGGGGTGAGATTGCCTCCGTCAAAGCCGCGCGCGGTCGTCGCGTTTTCGCTGGTCTCCAAGTTGACCGGGCGACGCGCACGGTGCCGCTCGTTTACGAGGTGCGGAATGGCACTCACAATCTGCGCGTCGGCCAGGCTGTGAATCTCCACGTGGAAACAAGCCGCGCCGAGGACGCTGTTGCCATCCCCGATAGCGCGATCGTCGAGGAAGCCGGCAACTTCGTCGCGTTCGTGCAGGTGTCCGGCGAGACGTTCCAGAAGCGCGAACTCAAGCTCGGCATTCGGGACGGCAATTTAGTTCAAGTGCTCGATGGCGTGAGCGAGGGCGAGCGCGTAGTGACAAAGGGCGCGATGGCCATCCGGCTCGCGTCCGTTTCCGGCGTTATTCCCGCACACGGTCACGCGCACTGAGGACAGGCCTATGATCAACAAGCTCATTCAATGGTCCTTGAGCAACCGCGCGCTCGTGGTGGTCGCGGCGGCGCTGCTCACCGTCTTCGGCATTCACACGGCCACGCGGATGCCGGTGGACGTGTTCCCCGATCTGACGGCCGCCACCGTCACCGTCATCACCGAGGCGCACGGCATGTCGCCCACGGAAGTCGAGACGCTAATCACCTTCCCTATCGAGACGGCTGTCAACGGTGCTTCCGGCGTGCGGCGTGTCCGCTCCGCGACCGCGGTCGGCATCTCGGTCGTGTGGGTGGAGTTCGAGTGGGGCACGGACATCCGCGCGGCGCGGCAAATCGTCAGCGAAAAAATCAGCGCCGTCAGTGGCGATCTGCCGCCCGAAGTCGAGCGACCGGTGCTTGCGCCGCAATCGTCCATCATGGGCGAAATCCTCTTCCTGGCGCTCAGTTCCGAGCGGCATACGCCCGCCGAGTTGAGGAGCTTTGCGGAGACGGTGGTTCGCCGCCGTTTGCTTGCCGTGCCCGGCGTGTCGCAAGTCACGCCCATCGGCGGCGACGAGAAACAGTATCAGGTCGTCGCCAGCCCGACCGCGTTGCAGACGCATCGCATCGCCTTGAACCAACTCATCCGCGCGCTTGAAGAAGGCAACGAGAACGTCTCTGCGGGCATCATCAATGAGCGCGGCTCGGAATGGCTGATTACCGGCGTGGGCCGCGTGCGCACGCGCGACGACATCGGCGCAACGGTCGTTGCGGCCAACGGCGGAGTGCCGACACGGGTGCGCGACTTGGGCGAAGTGAGAATTGGCGAAGCACAAAAGCGCGGCGAAGGCTCGGCGATGGGCAAACCCGCCGTCATTCTCGGCGTCCAAAAGCAGTCGGGAGCGAATACGCTCGAACTCACCAAACGCCTCGAGGCCGTGCTTGAGGACATCGCCACCAAACTGCCCGCCGGGATGAAGCTCAAGACAGACATTTTCCGGCAGGCCGACTTCATCGAAGTCTCGGTGCGCAACGTCCAGCGTGCGTTGCTCGAAGGAATTGCCTTCGTCACCGTCATCGTGCTGCTCTTTCTCGGCAACGTCCGGGCCACGCTCATCACGCTCACGGCCATTCCGCTGTCGCTCGTCACCGCCGTCCTCACGCTCAAATGGTTTGGCGCGACCCTCAACACGATGACCCTCGGCGGCATGGCCATCGCCATCGGCGCGCTGGTGGACGACGCGGTGATAGACGTGGAGAACGTGTTCCGGCGATTGCGCGAATGGCACGGAAGACGGCGGAAAGCGGAGGAGCGCGGGCGGCCCGCCCGCGAGTCGATCGAGCACGCCAGAACCGATTCCCCTCTCCCCTTCAGAAGGGGAGAGGGACAGGGTGAGGGGTCAGATTCCACTCAAACCAGCGGTCTGAGATCCTCCGAAGCATCCGCCTCACCCCGGCCCTCTCCCCCGTCGGCGGGGGAGAGGGAGAAGGGCGGGGCGTTTGGCGTGGTTTTGCGGGCCAGCGTTGAAATCCAGAGTTCCATTGTCTTCGCCACGCTCATCATCGCGCTGGTCTTTGTGCCGATTTTCTTCCTCGCGGGCGTCGAGGGGAGGCTGCTTCAGCCGCTGGGAGTGGCGTATCTGATTGCGTTGATGGCCTCGCTGCTCGTCGCGCTCACGATCACGCCGGTGCTGTGCTACCTGCTGCTGCCCGAGAGCAAAGCCGTGCTAACCGAACACGAACCAAAGTTCGTGAAGTGGCTGAAGACGCGATTCAATCCGGCGCTCCAGGCTGCGCTCGATCATCCGTGGCGCGTGACCTTGCCCGCCGTGGCCGTCCTGGCCGTGGCGTTGATCTCCACCACGTTCATGGGCCGCGCTTTTCTGCCCGAGTTCAATGAAGGTTCGCTCACCATCAGCGCCGTGACACTCCCCGGCACGTCGCTCCAGGAATCCGATGAACTGGGGCGTGTGGTAGAGCAAACGCTTTTGAGTTTTCCAGAAGTCGTCTCGGTCGCTCGCCGCACCGGCCGCGCCGAACTCGATGAACACGCCCAGGGCGTCGAAGCGGCGGAACTGGACGTGTCCATCAAAATGAAAGACCGGAACAAGGCGGAATTCCTTCAGGCGCTCCGCGAAGGATTGTCCACCGTGCCCGGAATGAACATCACCATCGGTCAGCCGATTTCGCATCGCATTGATCACATGCTCTCCGGCACGCGCGCGAACATCGCGGTGAAAATCTTCGGCCCGGACCTCTACCAACTCCGTGCACTTGCGGAGAAGGCCCGCCAGGCCATGCAAGGCGTCGAGGGCGTCGTGGACTTGTCCGTCGAGACCCAGACGGAGGTTCCCGTGCTGAAAGTGCAGTTCGACCGTGACGAGATTGCGCGTCACGGCCTCACCATCCGCGACGTGGCGCGCACGCTTGAAGCCGCGCTGCAGGGCGTGAAAACGTCCCGCGTGTTGGAAGGGCAGGCTTCCTATGACCTGGTGGTACGATTGGATGAAGAGCGCGAGGAGCGCAGGCGGCCCGTCCGCGCGAATTCTCAACCCGGCGATAAACCACTCGCGGGCGGGCCGCCCGCGCTCCAATCCACGTGGCGACTCGACACGCTAGGCGACGTGTTGGTGGACACGCCCGCCGGAGCGAAAGTGCCGCTGTATTCGCTCGCCCAAATCCAAAAGGACACTGGTCCGAACCAGATTCTCCGCGAACAGATGGAGCGCAAAATCGTCGTGCAGTGCAACGTGGCCCGACGCGACGTGACCGGCGTCGTCCATGACATTCAAAGACTCGTGAATCCGTTGCTCAACGCTGCACCCGGCTACCGCGTCGAATACGCGGGTCAGTTTGAGAGTGCCGCTGAGGCGGGACGGATTCTGACGCTGGTCGGCATTGGCGTCGTCATTGGCATTGGTTTTCTGCTCCATCTGGCCTTTCACTCAGCGCGTGATGCGGCGCTGATCATGCTGAATCTGCCGCTGGCGTTGATTGGCGGTGTCGTGGGTGTGTTCGTGTCGGGAGGTGTGTTAAGCGTGGCGTCGCTCATCGGCTTCATCACCGTCTTCGGCATCGCGACCCGCAACGGCATTATGCTTGTCTCACACATTCGCCACTTGCAGGAGCACGAAGGCGTCACGGACTTCCGCCAAGCCGTGCGGCGCGGCGCCATGGAACGCCTCGTGCCGATCCTGATGACGGCACTCGCCGCCGGACTTGCGCTCATCCCGCTGGCCTTGGGCGGCGGCAAAGCCGGCAACGAAATCCAAACCCCCATGGCCATCGTCATCCTGTTCGGCCTGCTCACTTCGATGGTGCTGAACATGATTATCGTCCCGGCGCTGTATCTGCGCTTTGGGCGGCCCGTGGGCGAAGCTGCTTGAGGATTTTATGAAACAACTGACTCTCTCGATCCTTTTCTTGAGCACACTCGCAACGCTTATTCAGGCTGCGACACCGAACACGAATCAAATTGAAACGCTGACACTGGAGCAAGCGCTGGAGCTTGCCGAGCGCCTTCAACCCGAACTGGCCGAAGCCAAGGCGCTCAGCGAAGCTGCCGAGGGCCGCGCAAAACAGGCCGGGACATTTCCAAATCTGGATGTCATCGCCCGCATGGAATCCGCTCGCTTTCGTGACCCGGCCAGCCAGGCAGAATTGCCAGTCGGCATTTCCCAGGCGATTCCGCTCGGCGGTCGCCTTGGCAAAGCTCGCGAGGCCGAGAAGCTCGAACGCGACCGCCGCACGCACGAACTCGAAGCGCGCCGCCGCGATCTGCGCAAGCGAGTTCATAGCGGCTTCGCCACGGCGCTTTATCAGGAGAAGGCATTCCAAACGCAGCGCGACTTCGTCGCCGACACGGGGAAACTGGCCGCCACGACGAAAGCCCGTGTGAACGCAGGCGACGCCTTGCGCGAAGAACTGGCCCGATCTGAGATGGAACTGGTCCGCGCCCAGGTCGAACTCAGGCGCGCCGAGGCACTCAGCGAACACGCGATGGTGGAACTGAAAGCCGCCATCGGCGATCCAGGCCTGCCCGTGAAGACCCTCGTTGGAAGCCTTGATGCGATCTTCGAGATTCCGACATTGGAAACTCTTGCCGCCAATTTGTCCGGACATCCCGAAGTGGCGTCGGCGGTCGCCGCCGTTCGCGTCCGTCAGGCCCAGGTTGACCTTGCGAAAGCCGAGCGCATTCCTGACGTGCGAGTTGAGGCGCTTTACCGCCGCTTGGAAGCCTCCAAAGAAAACGCTTTCGATATCGGCCTGATGATCCCGCTGCCGCTGTTCGACCGCAATCAAGGCCGTCTGCGCGAAGCGCGCGCTGAGGTCGCCGCGGCCGAAGCCCGGTCGCGCTCGACGCAAAACGCGCTGAGAGTCCGCCTCCACGATGCTCACGCTCAACTCACCACCGCGCTTGCAAACAGCCGGGCCTTGAATGCGGACGTTCTGCCGCGCGCCGATCTCGTCTTGAAAGCCACGGAAGCGCGCTTCGCTGCCGGCGACATTGGCCTGGCCGAACTCCTGCCCGTGCGCCGCGATTGGGCCGCTGTGCGGTTGACCTATCTCGAATCCCTCCGCGACGTAATGCAGGCGTGGGCGCAAGTGTCGGCGTATTTGAAACCACCCGTAAGAAAGTGAAGGTGGACGCATGGCATGCCCGTGGCTGACTTTGAAATCAGGATTAGGAGCAGCAGCAAAGGGCAAATCATTAGCAGCCAATGCCCGCTATGGCCCAAGCGTGAAGAAGAAGGTTGCGCCTCGATTCGGTTCCGCTTCGGCCCAGATGCGTCCGCCGTGGCGGTGGATAATCCGGGCCACGGTCGCCAGGCCGCCTCACGGAATGGAAAGCCGGCGAAACGCCGCGGCGGGCCGGCGTCAGTTCATTCGGAGTCGGTGGCACCAACGCGCACGGCATCCTCGAAGAAGCGCCCGAAAACGTAGGGCAGGCTTCCAGCCTGCCCGTGTGTGATACATCCGGCGGCCCGAACCACGAGGCAAAGATGCCTCGTGAACCGGCAGACAAGATGTCTGCCCTACCGGAAGCGCGCCCTTGCCATTTGCTGGTCTTGTCCGCGAAAACCCCAGGCGCGCTGGACGCTGCAACCACTCGCCTGGCGAACACCTGCAAAACAATTCGGACCTGAACTTGGGCGACGTCGCGTTCACCCTCGCGCCAGCCCGGCGCTTTTGAGAGCGCTGCGCCGATTCGTCGAACGCGCCGAGCGCAAGGGAATCCAGGTGGCGTTTTCCTTCGCGCCCAAGCCAACCGGGCCGCTGCGGCGTGACGGCGAATTGGCCCTGCGCCTGGCGGACGCGCTCCGGCAAATTCCGGGTCTGGTCTTGCTCGACACCCCGCAGGACCAGGCTTATTTATCCGCCGGAGCAATTCTTCGACACCGCCAACCATCTCACGGCGGAGGGTGCGGCGACGCGCACGACGCGACTGATCGATTCGCTGCGGCGCTTCGCCACCGAACGAGAGCAGACAGGAATTCCCCGAACGGGCTTGAATTGAACCGGGAGTCGTCGCAGCGCCAGAATCCATTCGCGAGGATTCGTGCAATCCCCGGCAGTTGCACCAATTCATGTGCGATTCGCGATTGGCAATTGTCGATTTGCAGAGCCCGCGCGCCGGCTTGCGCAGTCGAGTTTCCAAAACCCGACGCGCGTGGGGCAGCACCACGGCGGCTTGCCATTTTAACTCTCAAATCTCAGCGACCCGCGGTCTCAAAACCTTGAACGGCTTTCGCCTGATCGCGCCGGCCTGCGGCGTACGCTTCAAACACGCGCCGGATTTCATCCCGCACGCGGCGAAATACAGCGAGCTTCTCCGCGTCTGTGCCCGTGGCGTGGGCGGGGTCATCGAAGCCCCAATGGTAACGGTTCACCTGGCCGGGGAACCTCGGGCAAGCCTGGTCCGCCTGACCACAGACGGTGATGACGGTCTCGACCGGCTGCGTCAGAAATTCCTCCAGGGGCTTGGACCGATGACCGGAAATATCAATGCCAATTTCCTTCATCACCTGAATCGCGAGCCGGTGAACGTAGCCGGCAGGCTTCGAGCCGGCGCTTTGAACGTGGAGGAAATCGCCGGCGACCGCGCGCAGAATGCCTTCGGCGAGATGACTGCGGCACGAGTTGCCCGTGCAGAGGATGAGGACGGTCGGTTTCACTATTGACATTGCTTCTTGCAGAGTTTTGCGGGGTCTCGTCTCAGGATTCGTTTGAGCGCCTGTTTGTCCTCGGCCACGCGCGGATTGCCGTCGAGTGGCTTCTCGGCCCAGTCAATCGCCTCCCCAGATACCTGGAGCAGGACTCCACGTCAACCCAGCGATGGAAACCAG
>VHCZ01000255.1 GCA_016871535.1 Verrucomicrobiota bacterium | reverse complement strand
CGCCAAAGGCCGCCTGGCTTCGTTGCTCCTCAGTCGAAGATCCAGGGAGGATATTCTCCTTCGTTGCGCCTCGCCATCCGGCCTTTGGCGCGAAAACAGGACCCCGCGGAATTTTCGGACACGCTCTAAGGATCACATCTATGCGCTGACGTCCGTGGCTCTCTGGGAAGGACGTTGGCGCAGGTTTGACCGCGAGATTGCCAATCTTAAGCTGGAATTCGCCGACCAGTTGAACCGAACTCGCAAGTTGCGTTTCGACTTGGCCGACTGCGAACTGAAATCCAACTGGATTCGCAACCCCAAGGAACGCGCGGACAAGAGCCCCTTCCTCGCTTCGCTTTCGGATGCGGAACGGGAGCGGTTGGTGGCGTGCTTTTTTCGGCAGATTCCGGCACAGCACATGACGCTGTTCTCGGTGGTTTTCGACAAACGGAAGCTCCGCGAGCACATGACCCACGAAACATTGCACAAGAAAGCCTATGAGCTACTGTTGGAGCGCATCGAACATTTCATGGCGGAATACCATCCCAAGCATCACGCGCTGATCGTGATGGATGACACGGACAAAGCCCTCAACCGAGCGGTCTCGATGAAGCACGCGTTCTTCCAACGCGAAGGCAATCAAAACGTGCTTTTCAATCACATTGTCGAATATCCCTTCTTCACCGACAGCAAACTCTCCAACGGCATCCAGCTTGCCGACCTTTGCGCCTACAATGTCTATCGCGCATTCAAGGTGCGGGATTTCACTTACCCGTATTTTCAGGAGTTGTTGCCGACTTTCTACAAGCGGCACGAGGGACACAAGCTCGACGGGTTGAAAGTGTTCCCCGAGGATTCCGAATTAGTCGAGTTTGCGCGCGAGGGCTGGGAGTCGTTTCAAAAACAAAACCCCGCGCAGGGCGGGGTGAAGATATGATGTCGGGCTGGGCAAACCATATCGAGCTGACCAGCAGCACCCGACATTCATATAATGCCAGATTCAGCAAGAATGGCAAGTGCTGCTTCAGTGCTTCTGGAAAGCGCGGAAAGCGAGAATCAAGGACCTAAACGGACGCACCCAGGAATGCCCAGGACACGTCCGCCGACCGAGATTGCTCAGTCCGGGGTAAGGAGTATCGCATCCTCCTGCCATTGCTTTCTGACCCTTTTTAGCCAAGGTCCTCCTGCGTTTCTTGTGGCACCTTGGTGTTCTCTCTCGCGAAAATCGGTGAAAATGGTTGCGACTTTTCTCTGGGAAAGCCGTGGAATGGCGGGAACGATTGAGTAGAGTAGGCGAAGCGGACGGATTGAGAGGCCGGAGCCAATGACCGTCACGCTTCGCCCCTCATCGAACCGGACAGGCGGTTTTCCCGCATCCGGCTCTCCGAGGGTCATTCATCGCATCGCTTCAACGTTCCGGTGTCCAGGCCGCATGATACGGCATCTGAAACAAACCGAATTTCCTAGCGACAACCATCCGAACGAATCGAATAGCTCGCAGGCGTTATTCTCGAAGATTGCTCTACTGAACGATGATGCGATAGAACCGCATCCCCAAAGCAGGACTTTGCGGATCGAGTATGTCAGCGCTCCCGGTGAACTGCTCGGGCTTGAAATCGACCCAATTGACCAGGTCCGCGGAGACCTGGATGGAGGCTCGCCGTCCTTCGGGGACCGTCAGTCGAAATTGAAAGCCCGTCGCAGGGTCAAACCGCATGTCGGTGATTAAAGCGGCTTGCGGTTCCGGTGCTCCAACCGCCTCGACTGTCAGTCGGGCCGACTCGCTTTCGATCAAGCCGGCCGCACTTCTGGCAGTCACGGAGTAATTCCCGGCATGCTCTGCCCGGGCGCTGCCGATTTCGTAGTTGGGGTTGGTCGCTCCCGGAATTTCCCTCCCATTAAATTTCCACTGATAAGTGATGGTTCCAGATCCGGTCGCGAGAGCGTTGAAGACGACGCTGCTTCCAGCAGAGACTGTTTGGCTAATCGGCTGGACGACGAATTTGGGTTGCAGGTTGACGCTCAGCAGCGCAGGCGTGCTGAGAACGAATCCCGATTCGTTACTCACTTCCACGGAGTATTCGCCCGCGTCTGAAAGCTTAATGCTCGCCAATTCCAAACTCGCCCCTGTGGCACCCGGAATATTCACCCCATTGAAACGCCATTGGTATCGCAACGGACCAGTGCCGGTCGCCGTCACGTTGAATACCACTCTTTGCCCTGGGATCACTTCCAGGCCATCAGGCGGCTGGGTGATCGATGGTGCTTGTCCAACGGTGAGCGTGGCCGTTGAACTCTGGACGGTCCCGATCGCATTTCGCGCGATCACGAGGTAAGCGCCCGCCGTGGCCGACTGTGCGTTGTTAATGGCGTAGGAAGCGTTGGTCGCCCCGGATATGTCCGTCCCGTTGAAACGCCATTGATAGCTGATTGGCTCGCTGCCGCTGACCGTCACGGTGAAAGTCGCTTTTCCGCCCGCCTGCACGCTTTGGCTCTGGGGTTGGCTGGTGATCGTCAACGGCACGTTCACGGTCAGTTTGGCCACTGCACTCGTGGCCGAGCCGGCGAAACTGGACACAATGACGGCGTAATCTCCAGCATCCGCGGGCTGCGCGCTCAGAATGGCCAGCGATCGGTTCGTCTCTCCGTTGAGCTTTAATCCATCGCGCGTCCATTGATACCGCAACGTGGGCAAGGTTGTGGTCACGCTGCTGAGGGCATTTGTGGTTTCTACAAAGAATCCCACACCCGCCCCGACAGCCACCGACTGATTCAACGGTTGTCGTGAAATAAGCGGGCCTTGCCCAAGCTCGTAGCTCAATCGGGCTATTCCACTCGCGCCTTTGACACCATCGACGGCGATGTAATACACCGCGCCGTTGGTGACAGGAACATTCACCACGCTGTCCAGACCGTCAGCACCGCTGTTATTGTCCGAGGCCTCGGTCTTCAAACTGGCAAAATCCGCCCCGGACCCGCTATAGACGGCCAAGACAGTGTCGAAGTCGCTGCCTTCGGTGCTCACTCGCAGTGCGCCGCTGGCTGGCGCCTGGTACGTGACCCACTGCGAAGCTCCGCCGAAATCGTCCGCGTGGTTGGGCTCGCCTTGTTCTTTGCCCGAACCGATGGTTGAAAAAGCCAGCCAACCCGAAAACTGGCGAGCCACAAAGTCCGGAGCGGGTTGCAGCAAGGACTGCAAGCCAAGGTTCGCCAGCCGGGCCCCACTGACGCCCACCCGAGGAGCATTCTTGAACTTGTCTTGAGCTGAGATCGTCTCGGTTCCGACTTGTAGCGCCGCCAACGCGCTATCCACCGTCAGCGCGGAAGGATCGGGGCCGCTGCTTACACGCACCGCGCAGATGCCCACGTCCTCTGCGAGAACAGCTGGAAGCGTCCGGTTCGGCGAAGTCGCTCCAGGAATCGGCTTACCGTTGAAGTGCCATTGATACCGCAGATCCGTTCCCTGAGCTTGAACGTCGAAAGTCACGTCCGTCGCCTCGGTCACAGTGCGGCTCCGCGGCTGCACCAGGATCACAGGCAGCTTTTGTGCGGTTGGGGTTAATTTGAAACCAACCACGATCCGTCCTGTGGCTCCGCCAAAGCCTTTGACGTTGATCAGGTAGGTCGTCCCTGGGACGGCGTTGAAACTTGCCTGGCTGGCGAAGAATCCGCCCCGATCATCGTCCGACACGACCTCCGTCAAGTTCGGAGAAACTCCGGTGTAAATGGCCAGCACCGTGTCAAAGGTGCTGCCGATGGTGTTGAACGTGGCAATGCCTGTCAGAGAAGCTTTCCAGGAAAACCAGCGTTCGCCTCCCGTGGAGGGTGGTGAATTCTTCCGTGTCTGTGGGCCGATTCCGCCCGAGTCGATGCTGCCGCCATCAAATGTGGCCTCGAGCACTTCGCCGATATCCCGGGCTTGTTGAGCAGAGGGACCTCCGGTCTCCTGAGGCAAGATCAGCGTCAGGCTGGCTCCGGCACTGGTGACAGCTCCGCCCGCATTTGCCACGACGACGCTGTAATTGCCGGCGTCCGCAACCTGGACATTATTCAACGCCAAACTTGGTCCCGCCGTGCCGGAAATGTTCACGCCATTCTTTTTCCACTGAAACTCCAGCGGTGCGTCGCCGTTGGCCCCGACTGAAAATGTGACGCTGGCTCCAGGCGGCACATTTTGGTTCACGGGCTGGGTCTGGATCGACGGCGGGACAATCACACGCACGACGGCGTCCGTGCTATTCACGGCCCCCACGACGTTGCGCACGACGACCCGATAGGTCCCGGCGTCGCTGGTCCGTGCGCTGGCTAAGGTCAAACTGGGCCCTGTCGCCCCCGCCAGGTTCGCTCCATTCCTCTGCCACTGATAAGTGATCGGGTTGCTTCCGGCAGCCACCACACTGAGCACGACGCGCTCGCCTTCTCTGACCGTTTGGCTCTGCGGCTGCTCGACGACCGTGACGGGCACATTGACCGTGAGCGTCGCTCCCGCGCTCGTGACCGGCCCGGCCGCATTGCTCACGATCACTTGATAATTCCCGGCTTGAGCTAACTGAACGTTGGCAAGGGCCAGCGTCGCCTGATTGGCTTCGGGCAAATCCACCCCGTTGCGGCGCCACTGGTAAGTGAGAGGCGCGGTGCCTGTGGCGACGACGCTGAGCGTCGCGCTCTGGCCAGCCGTGATGGTCTCACTTGCTGGCTGCGTGGTGATTTGAGCGGCCTGAGTCACCGTCACCCGCGCAATTTCACTTGTTACTGAGCCGGCCGCATTGCTCACGACCACGGCATATTCACCGGCATTGGCCACAGCGACGTTACTCAGCGCGAGAGTGGGACTGGTTGCTCCCGCAAGGTCTGAGTTGTTCCGACGCCATTGATAGCGCAACGGTTCCGTTCCGCTCACGGCGACCGTGAGCGGAACGGCAGATCCTGCGAGCACGTTCTGGCTTTGCGGTTGGCGCGTGATCGTAGGTGGAAGGGCGACGCTCAGCTTTGCCTTTGAGCTTGCCACAGGCCCAGCAGCATTACTGACGATCACCGAGTATTCTCCCGTGTTCGTCAGCGCCGCATTGCGAATCTGGAGCGTGGGATTGGTCTGACCTGCCAAATCGGCGCCGTTGAACTGCCACTGGTAAACCAGCGGCCCGGTCCCCGTGGCTTCCACAGAAAATGTCACTGAAACTCCCGCCGCCACGCTTTGGCTCTCGGGTTGTTTGGTAATCGTGACTGGCACAATGACCTGAAGGGTCGCTGCCGAACTGGTCACCGAACCTCCGGCATTGCTAACCGCCGCCAGATACTCCCCGGACTGCTCCGGGGTCACACTGGTCAGCACGAGCGAAGGATTGGTTGCTCCCGCAATGTCCCTTCCATTGAAGCGCCACTGATAACTCAAGGGGCCGCGGCCGTTGGCCGTCACAACCAGAGTCACGTTCGCACCGGATGGCACGATGCGACTTTCGGGTTGCTTCGTGATGGTTGGGGGCGCCGGTGTGACGGTCAATTCGAAGGTCGTCGTCGCTTTACCACCCGTCAAATCCTCCACCAGAATCGTGATGGTCGCGGCGCCAACTCGATTGGGGGCCGGCGTCACCGTCACCGTGCGGTTGGCTCCAGCTCCGCCAAAGACGATATTAGCGGTCGGCACCAGGTTTGCATTGGAGGAACTGGCGCTGAGCTTCAAATCTGTGGGCAGGCCATCCGGGTCGTTCACCGTGAAGACAATGGCTGGCGTGGCGATGCCTTCCTTCGTCGTCTGATCCGAAATCGCCGAAAGGGTCGGGTTTACGACCGGAGGCGCTCGCACCACGACGGTCAGGCTCTTGGAATCACTCAGCGGCGGTGTCCCATTGTCAGTCACGCGCACGGTAATTGAGTAGTTGCCGGGAGGTTGAATGGCAGACGGTGTCCAGGTGAAGGCGCCGGTTACGGGATCAATTCGCGCGCCTTCAGGTGCGCCAGATGCCAGAGTAAACGTCAACGTCTGGCGTGGCAGATCGTTGTCCGTGGCTGCGGGCGTAAACGTCGCAGTCTCCCCGCGCGCAATGGTTTGGTCAGTCAATGCGGCCAGAACCGGCGCCGTGTTCACCTCAGTGACCAGGACGTTGAAGCTCATCGACGCTTTGAGAGGAGGAGTGCCGTTGTCGGTGGCCTCAACCGTGATCGAATAGCTGCCGGGCCCCTGGCTTTCCTCGGGCGTCCAGCGAATGGTCCCCGTTGCCGGGTCAACGGTCATGCCGCTCGGCGCGCCTGCTCCTAACGCGTAAGTGAGCAGATTGTTGTTAGGATCGCTTGCCGTAACGGCCAGGGTCAGTGTGCTTCCCTCGGCAATGGTCTGGTTGACAATGGGCGGAAGGACCGGCGCTTCGTTCGACACGCCCACGGCGACCTTGAAGCTGCGCGATGCAGTCAACGCGGGCGTCCCATCGTCAACAACCTCCACGGTGATGTCGTGAGTTGTTCCGCCCTGCGGCGGGGTTGGGGTCCAGGTGAAAGCGCCCGTGGTCGCGGCGAGCGCGGCCCCGGCTGGCGCGCCTGCGCCTAAGCGGAATGTCAACGTGTTGGCTGGAAGATCCGAATCATTGGCCGAAGCCGTAAGGTTCAAGGACTCTCCAACCCGCACCGTTCGATCTGAAATCGGCGCCAGCACTGGAGCAGTATTCACCTCGGTGACAACCAGCGTAACTTCTATCGTCGCGGTCTGGATGGGTGTGCCATCATCTGTGGCCTTAACCGAGACCTTGTATGTCCCTGGCCCTTGCGCTTCCGTTGGTGTCCAAGTCAATTCGCCGACGGCCGGATCAAGATTCATACCCGGCAGCGCTCCAGACACCAGGTTGAAGAAGAAGAAGTTCGCATCCGGGTCCGTGGCCTTGAACGTCAGAGTGAACGGACTTCCCTCCGGAATGGTCTGCGTTGAAATCGTCTCGAACACCGGAGGCCTGTTTGTTGGCGCGACCTTCACCGTGACGCTCTGTGAGGCGCTCAGACTTGGTGTCCCGTTGTCCGTCACGCGGACCGTGAAGGTTACTGTTTTCTCTTCGAGTGACTCGGCGGGCGTCCACTCGAACACTCCGGTCGCAGGATTGATCGTGGCCCCAGTGGGCGCATCGCTACCCAGACTAAACGTCAGCGTGTTCGCGGGCACATCCGTGTCGCTGGCGGTCGCGGTGAACGTCAGCTTCTTGCCCGCTTTCACCGTTTGACCAGGGATTTGCGAGATCGCCGGCGCGACATTCACTTCATTCACGGTGATCGAAAAGGTCCTCGCGGCGTTTTCAATAGGATCCCCGTTGTCCGTCACCCGGACAGTGAAGTTGTACGCCCCGGGACCCTGGCTCTCGGTCGGTGTCCAGGTAAACGCGCCTGTGGAGGGATTAACACTGGCACCGGCCGGCTCGCCCTCCAGTCGGAAGGTCAAAATCTGCGTGGGCACATCAGAATCTGTAGCCCGGAACGTTTCGGTCAGCGTGCTGCCCTCATCAATCGTTCGGGCGGCGACAAGCTCCAGCGTGGGGGGCGTGTTCCCGATCACATTGAATTGCCGCTGCACCTCCGCCGCCGCATTGTAGTTGGAATTGCCCGGCTGAGATGCCGTCACCGTGACGGTGCCGGGGCCGTTGAGTGTGACCGTGTTGCCCGTAAGCGTCGCCGGCCCAGAGACGTGGAAACTGACCGCCAGGCCGGAGCTGGTCGAGGCGCTCAGCGTGAAGGATTCCCCACGGCGCCGCTGCGGCAGGGAAGCAAAGTTGATGGTCTGGTCCGCCTTGCTCACGTTGATCGACACCGTCGCCGATGCGTTGTTGTAATTCGCGGTGTCGTTCGGTGTGAACGACACGGAGAGCGATGGATTGCCGGCATCCAAGATCGTGCCTCCAGGGGGCGAGTAAGAGAACGTCCCGCCGACGCTGGCGCTCGCGTTGAGTTGGGCGCCACCCAGCGCGGTCCCGTAAGCGATGCTGGCGGGACTCGACCAATTGATTGCGGGCGTGGCCTTCTGAACCTGAAGGGTCACACTCGCAGTGGCGTTGTTGTAATTCGCGGTGTCGTTCGGTGTCGGTGTGAAGCTCACGGAGAGCGTATGGCTGCCCGCGTTCAACGTCGCGCCGGACGGAGGCGAATAAGTGTACGTTCCAGGGATGTTCGCTGTGGCATTGAGCTGCGCGGAGCTTAACGCCGCTCCATAGGTGATGGCCGCCGGCGTGGACCAATTGATCGGCGGCGTAGCCTTGGCCACTGTGAGCGACTGGTCCACCGCCGCCGCCGCGTTGTAGTTGTCGTTGCCCACCTGGCTGGCGCGCACAACCGCCGTGCCCACGCCTGTGATGGTGAGCGTGTTTCCAGCAATCGTGGCGGGACCAGAGACGACGCTAAAAGTTACAGGCAATCCTGAACTGGCTGTGGCCGACAGATTAATCGGCGAGCCGCCGAAGGCCACGCTCGCCAAGGCGCCAAAGCTGACGGTTTGGTTCGCCTTGGCAACCGCAAAGCTCTGCTCCACATCAGGCGCTGCGTTGTAGTTGGCATTGCCTACCTGGCTGGCGCGAAGCGCCACCGTTCCCACTCCAGTGATCGTGACCGTGTTGCCCGCGAGGGTGGCCGGGCCTGAGACGAGGCTCAAGCTCACCGTCAACCCCGAACTGGCGGTCGCGCTCACGCTGAACGGGCTGTCTCCATACGTCTTGTTGCTCAGCG